>NZ_JAIUJZ010000036.1:0-33669 GCF_020176775.1 Saccharopolyspora sp. 6M | reverse complement strand
CCCGAACCCCGACCCCGCAGCACCCTCCGAAGGAACCACCGTGCAGACCCACGAGATCAACCACCGCTTCACCGAGCACTTCCGCGGCACCGGCCACACCGTGGTGCCCAGCGCCTCCCTGATCCTGGACGACCCGACCCTGCTGTTCGTGAACGCGGGAATGGTGCAGTTCAAGCCGTACTTCCTCGGTGACGCCCCGGCGCCGTACCCGCGTGCGACGAGCATCCAGAAGTGCGTGCGCACCGGCGACATCGACGAGGTCGGCAAGACGACCCGGCACAACACGTTCTTCCAGATGGCGGGCAACTTCTCCTTCGGCGACTACTTCAAAGAAGGCGCCATGGAGCACGCGTGGAAGCTGCTGACCTCCTCGGTCGCCGACGGCGGCTACGGCATCGACCCGGAACGGCTGTGGGTCACGGTCTACGAGCACGACACCGAGTCGGCGGCGCTGTGGCGCAACACCACCGGCATCGACCCGGCCCGCATCCAGGTGCGCGGCGCGGAGGACAACTACTGGGACATGGGCGTGCCCGGCCCCGGCGGTCCCTGCTCGGAGATCTACTACGACCGCGGCCCGGACTACGGCCGCGAGGGCGGCCCGAACGTCGACGAGGACCGCTACATCGAGATCTGGAACCTGGTGTTCATGCAGGACATCCGGGGTGAGGAGAGCCCGAAGAAGGGTGCTCCGCTGCTCGGTGAGCTGCCGACGAAGAACATCGACACCGGCATGGGCGTCGAGCGGGTCGCGTGCCTGCTGCAGGGCGTGGAGAACGTCTACGAGACCGACCTGGTGCGCCCGGTGATCGCGAAGGCCGAGGAACTCTCCGGCCGCAGCTACGGCGCGAACCCCGAGGACGACGTGCGGTTCCGCGTGATCGCCGACCACGCCCGCTCCGGCGTGATGCTCGTCGGCGACGGCGTCACCCCCGGCAACGAGGCCCGCGGCTACGTGCTGCGCCGGCTGCTGCGCCGCATCGTGCGCTCCGCCCGCCTGCTGGGCGTGCAGGAGCCGGTGCTGGGTGAGTTCACCCAGGTCGTGCGGGACGCGATGGCGCCGTCCTACCCGGAGCTCACGACCGAGTTCGAGCGCATCGACTCGGTGATCCGGAACGAGGAAGAGGCGTTCCTGACCACGCTCACCGCCGGTTCGAAGATCTTCGACGTGGCGGTCGCCGACACCAAGAAGGCCGGTGGCGCGCAGCTGGCGGGCGCCAAGGCGTTCCAGCTACACGACACCTACGGCTTCCCGATCGACCTGACCTTGGAGATGGCCGCCGAGCAGGGCCTGGCCGTGGACGAGGCGGGCTTCCGCGAGCTGATGGGCGAGCAGCGGCGCCGCGCCAAGGAGGACGCGAAGGCCCGCAAGACCGGCCACGGCGACCTGTCCACCTACCGCACGCTGCTGGACCAGCACGGCACCACCGAGTTCATCGGCTACACCGACCTGGAGTCGCGGAGCCGGGTGCTGGGACTGCTCGTCGACGGCGTCCCGGCGAAGTCGGCGGACGCGGGCACCGAGGTGGAGCTGGTGCTCGACCGCACTCCGTTCTACGCGGAGGGCGGTGGCCAGATCGCCGACACCGGCACCCTGGTCGGCCCGGGCGTCGAGGTGCGGGTGCACGACGTGCAGCGCTCGGTGCCGGGCCTGTTCGTGCACCGCGCGACGGTCGTCTCCGGCGAGCTGGGCGTGGACACCGAGCTGGAGACGGCGGTGGACCGCGACCGCAGGCGCGCCATCGAGCGCTCGCACTCGGCGACGCACCTGGTGCACGCGGCGGTGCGCAGCGCCTACGGAAAGCGGGCGGCGCAGGCCGGTTCGCTGAACTCGCCGGGCCGGATGCGGTTCGACTTCACCGCCCCCGCCTCGGTGTCGGCCGCGGTGCTGGGCGGCGTGGAGGAGGAGGTCAACTCCTACCTGCAGAACGACGTCGAGGTCGCCTCCTACACCACGACGATGGACAAGGCGATGGAGCTGGGCGCGGTCGCGCTGTTCGGCGAGAAGTACGGCGACCAGGTGCGGGTGGTCGACATGGGCGACTACTCGCGGGAGCTGTGCGGTGGCACGCACGTGGGCCGCATCGGCCAGCTCGGCGTGGTCAAGCTCGTCGCGGACTCCTCGGTGGGCTCCGGCGTGCACCGGGTGGAGGCGCTCGTCGGCATGGACGCGATGCGCCACATCAGCAAGGAGCACCTGCTGGTCACCCAGCTCGCCGAGCAGTTCAAGGTGCCGGCCGAAGAACTCCCGGAGCGCATCGAGGGAGTGGTGGCCCGGCTGCGCGGCGCCGAGAAGGAGCTGCAGCAGCTGCGCGTGCAGCAGGTGCTGTCCTCCGCCGGTGACCTCGCCGGGCGCGCCGCCGACGTGCGCGGCGTGAGCCTGGTCGCCGAGCAGGTCCCGGACGGCGTGGACGGCGGTGCGCTGCGCGCGCTGGCCGGTGAGGTCCGCGGCAGGCTCGCCGGACGCCCCGCGGTGGTGGCGCTGTTCGCCGCCGACCCGGGCGAGGGCAAGGTGTCCTTCGTGGTCGGCATCAACGACGCCGCGCGGGACCTCGGGCTCGCCGCGGGCAAGCTGGTCCCGTCGTTCGCCGCCGAGGTCGGCGGGCGCGGCGGCGGCAAGCCGGACATGGCGCAGGGCGGTGGCTCGAACCCGGCCGGCGTGCCCGCCGCGATCGAGGCGCTGCGCCGCGCCCTGGGCGAGGCGGTCCAGGGGTGACCTCAGGATCGCGGGGGGGCGGCCCGGCCGCCGACGCCCCTGACCCGGGAGCGGGACGCCGGATCGGGGTGGACGTCGGCGCGGTGCGCGTCGGGATCGCGCTCAGCGACCCGGCACCGATGCTGGCCACTCCGCTGGTCACGCTCCAGCGAGATGTGGAAGCGGAACGCGACCTGGTGGAATTGGCCCAGCTGGTCGTCGAGCACGAGGTGGTCGAGGTCGTGATCGGCCTGCCGAAGACGCTCGCGGGAAGGCACGGCACCGCCGCCGAATCCGCCCACGCCTACGCGGAAGCACTGGCCACCAGGATCGACCCGATCCCGGTGCGCTTTCACGACGAACGGTTGACCACGGTCACGGCGAGCCGCATGCTCTCCCAACGGGGGGTTCGCGGCAAGCGACAACGCGCCGTGGTCGACCAGGCCGCCGCAGTGGAGATCTTGCAGGCATGGCTTGACGCCCGGTCGCAGACCACCTGAGAGGACCTTTCGTGAGCGACGATCTCGGCCTGTTCGCGGATGACGCGGGCGAGCCGCCGCGGCGAAGCCGCAGGGAGGCCCGCGAGCAGCGGGCCGAACTGCGCCGCCGGAAACGACGTGGTTCGGTGACCGCCCTGGCCGGACTCCTGGTCCTGCTGCTCGTGGGCGGTGGCGTGGTGTACGGCGCCATGCAGATGCTCCAGATCGGGTCCTACGAGGACTACGAGGGCGAGGGCACCGGCGAGGTGATCGTGGAGGTCACCTCCGGCGACACCGTCAGCGCCGTCGGCCGGGCCCTGTCGAAGGCGGACGTGGTGGCCTCCACCACCGCGTTCACCAAGGCGGCGCAGGACAACAAGCAGATCAACAGCATCCAGCCGGGCTTCTACCTGATGCGGTCGAAGATGTCCGGTTCGGCCGCGGTCAGCCACATCCTGTCGCCGGAGGCGAAGACCGGCCGCATCGAGGTGCGCGGCGGGCAGCGGCTGGAGGACCAGCAGAGCCCCGACGGCGGCAAGACGCCGGGCATCCTCACCAAGCTCGCCGAGGCCACCTGCACCGGCGACGAGAGCAAGTGCACCACTCCGGAGCAGATGCACGAGGCCGCGGGCACCGTCGACCTGGCGACGCTGGGCGTGCCGGACTGGGCGATCGAGGGCGCGTCGAAGGCCGAGCCGGAACGGCGGCTCGAAGGGCTGATCATGCCCGGCATCTACGACGTGAAGCCGGGCGAGCCCGCCGAGGAGGTGCTGCGCCAGGTGGTGACGAAGTCCGCGGCGCTGCTGGAGGCCGCGGGCCTGCCGCAGGCCGCCGAGGGCACCGGCCGCACCCCGTACCAGCTGCTGACGATCGCGTCGCTGGTGCAGAGCGAAGGCATCGAGCGGGACTTCGACAAGGTCTCCAGGGTGATCTACAACCGGACCACCGACCCGCAGATGCAGCTGCAGCTCGACTCGACGATCAACTACCCGCTGGACAAGCCGACGCTGCTGACCAAGCCGGAGGACCGCCAGCGTCCGGGACCGTACAACACCTACCAGAACTACGGCCTGCCGCCGACGCCGATCTCCACCGTCAGCACGGCCGCGGTGGTCGCGGCGGAGAAACCGGCCGAAGGGACCTGGTCGTACTTCGTGAAGTGCTACCCGGACGGCACGTCCTGCTTCGCCACCACGATGGCCGAGCACGACCGCTACATCACCGAGGCGCGGCAACGTGGCGCGTTCTGATCGGACCGGGCGCAAGGCGGCCGTGGTCGGTTCGCCGATCGGGCACTCCTTGTCGCCGGTGCTGCACACCGCGGCCTACCGCGAGCTGGGGCTGACCGGCTGGAGCTACGAGCGGTTCGACCGGGACGCCGACGGGCTCGCCGAACTCGTCGGGTCCCTCGGACCGGAGTGGGCGGGCCTGTCGGTGACCATGCCGGGCAAGCGCGCCGCGCTGGGCCTGGCGAAGGAGGTCACCGACCGGGCCGCCGCCGTCGGCGTGGCGAACACCCTGACCCGGCTCGGGTCGGGGGAGTGGGCCGCGGACTGCACCGACGTGGACGGGGTGACCGGTGCGCTGCGCGCCGCGGGCGGGTTCACCGGCGGGCCGCGCGCGGTGCTGCTCGGCGCGGGCGGCGCGGCCGCCGCCGCGGTCGCCGCGTTCGCGGAGCTGGGCCTCGCGGAGCTGACCGTCGCGGTGCGCGAGCCCGCGCGGGCGCGGGACGTGGTGCTGACCGCGGAGCAGGTGGGGCTGCGGGTGTCGGTCGAACGGCTGGACTCGCTGGACCTGGGCGCGGCGGCGTCCGAAGTGGACGTCCTGGTCTCCACGCTGCCCGCGGGTGCCGCCGATCCGCACGCGGCCGAGCTGGCGCGGGCGGCCTGCGTGCTCGACGTGATCTACCACCCGTGGCCGACGCCGCTGGCCGACGCGGTGTCCGCGGCGGGCGGGCGGCTGGCGACCGGGCTGGACATGCTGCTGCACCAGGCGTTCGGCCAGGTCGAGCTGTTCACCGGCAGGACGGCGCCGCGCGCGGCGATGCGCGACGCGCTGCTGGCCGCCACCGGCGGGGAGCTCGCGCTCCCGCTCTGATCGTTTCCTGGCTGGAAGGACGAGATCGCCTTGTCCGTTCGGCTGATCCCCCGGCGCGCGGATCCCCCTAATCTCGCTTCGCAGCAGATCAGCACGGAGCGAGGAGCGAGCGATGATCCGACCCACCCGCCGGACCCGGGACGGACGAGCAGTGCTGCTGGGGGTGCTGGGGGCGATCACGCTCGCGGCGGCCCCGGTGGCGGCGTCCGCCACCCAACCCGACATGGAGCCGATGATCGTCGGCGGGCACGACGCCACCGAGCAGTACCCGTTCATGGTGTCGTTGCAGCTCACCGACGGCGGCGGCCACTTCTGCGGCGGTTCGCTGATCCGGCCGGACTGGGTGGTGACCGCAGCGCACTGCGCCGCCGGGCAGCAGCCGGGCGACGTGCAGGCCCGGGTCGGCAGCGCGGACAACACCACCGGCGGAACCCTGGTGGGGGTCTCCGAACTGGTCGTGCACCCCGGCTACGACGGGGCGAACCCCGGCAACGACGTGGCGCTGGTGAAGCTGGACCGGGCCGTGGAGCAGCAGCCGATCGCGTTGGCGGCCGGCTCCGGCGCGCCCGGCGACGCGACCCGGATCATCGGCTGGGGCGTCACCTGCGACGACCGGGAGCAGTGCCCCGAGCTGCCGACGCAGCTGCAGGAGCTGGACACCGAGCTCGTCCCGGGCGACCGGTGCGGCAACGGGTTCGACGACGCCACCGAGCTGTGCACGGACAGCCCCACCGAGGGCGCCCAGGGCTGCAACGGCGACTCCGGGGGACCGCAGCTGACGGGTGAGCCGGGGCGCTGGGAGCTGATCGGGGCGACCAGCCGCGACGGCGACGAGAGCCCGCTGTGCGGCACCGGCACCGGGATCTGGACCGACCTGACCGCGCACGCGGACTGGATCGAGCAGAACGCGGTCTGATCGCCGCGCGCCGGAACGACAGCGGGGGGGGGGGGGGGGCGCCCCCCCCCCCCCCCCCCCCCCCCCCCCCGCTCCAGCACGGCGTCACTGCGCGTCGAGATCCGATCCGACGAGCTCCGCGAGCTGGTCCAGGGCCGCGTCCGCCCCGTCGCCCTCGGCGGCGAGGACGACCTCGTCGCCGTGACCGGCGCCGAGCGTCATCAGCCCGAGGATGCTGCCGGCCTGGACGGGCTCGGTGTCGGACTTGCGGATGGTGATCTGCACGGTCTGGGCCGCGGCCGCCTTGGCGACCAGCGCGGCGGGACGCGCGTGCAGGCCGACCTTGCTGGCCACGGTCACCCGTCGCTCGGGCATGGGGTTCCCCTTTCCTGGTGGAGGTGCTGGAGCCGGTGCGCGGCTCAGGACTTGCCGGTGCCCTCGCCGTCGGCGGGCTTCGGATCGGCGCCGCCCTCGGCCGGGGTGTCGGTGGACATCGTCGCGGTGGTGGAGCTGAAGTTCTCCTGGGATTCGGCGCTCGCGGCCGGATCCGCCTTCGCCGGCTTCGCGTCACCGCTGCTCTGGCCCTCGTCCAGCAGCGCGGAGCCTTCGCCCGCGTCCTCCCGGCCCGGAGTCCGCAGGTTCCACTTCGTGATGACGAACCGGAACACGAAGTAGTAGATCACCGCGTAGAGCAGGCCGATCGGGATCAGCCACAGCGACCGCTGCGAGATGCCGAAGTTCAGCACGTAGTCGATCGCACCCGCCGAGAACCCGAACCCGGAGTGGATGTCCAGGTAGTTCACCAGCATGTGCGAGGTGCCGGTGAGCACCGCGTGGATCAGCAGCAGCGGCCACGCCACGAAGATGAACGAGAACTCCAGCGGCTCGGTGATGCCGGTGAGGAACGAGGTGAGCCCCACCGAGAGCATCACGCCGCCGACGACCTTGCGCTGCGCGGGCGGCGCGCTGCGCCAGATCGCCAGCGCGGCGGCGGGCAGCGCGAACATGAAGATCGGGAAGAAGCCGGTCTGGAAGGTGCCCGCGGTCGGGTCGCCCTCGAAGAACCGGGCGATGTCGCCCTTCTGGCCGTGGTAGTCGCCGAACAGGAACCACACCACGTTGTTCGGGATGTGGTGCAGCCCGAACGGCAGCAGCAGCCGGTTGATCAGGCCGTAGATGCCGCCGCCGAGCACGGCGTTGGCGGTCACCACGTCGCTGAACGCGGTCAGGCCTGCGTCGAACAGCGGGAACAGCAGGCCCAGCACGGTGCCGATCACCAGCATGGCCACCGCGGTCACGATCGGCACGAACCGGCGCCCGCCGAAGAAGCCGAGGTAGTCGGGCAGCTTGATCCGGTGGTAGCGCTGCCACAACCAGGCCGCGACGAGACCGGCGATGATGCCGCCGAGCACGCCGTACGGGCCCTTGTTGAACGAGGTCCCGGCCTCCTGGCCGGTGATCTCCCACATCACCCCGGCCAGCACCAGGTAGCCGACCGCGGCCGACAGCGCGGTCGTGCCGTCCGCCTTGCGGGCGAAACCGATCGCCACGCCGATCGCGAACAGCAGCGGCAGGTTGTCGAACAGGGCGCCGCCGGCCGCGCCGATCACCCCGGCGACGGTCTGCAACCCCGAGACGCTGCCCAGCAGGTCCTCCTGACCGAGCCGCTGCAGCAGCGCGGCCGCGGGCAGCACGGCGATCGGGAGCATCAGGCTCCGGCCGAGCCGTTGCAGCAGCGCGAAGCCCTTCGAGCTCGCGCCGCCGCTCGCTGAGCCGACGGTCATGGGGCTACCTCCTCGGGTGGGCGGCCGGTGGTTCCGGCCTGGGTTCGCAGGGGCATCGTCACTTGGTACGCGTCGCCCCGGTACCAGGAGCGCACGTCCTCGACCGGGGTGTCGCGGGAGGTCGAGACCCGGCGGAACACCAGCAGCGGGCTGCCGGGTTGCACCTGCAGCAGCCGGGCGGTCTCCGCGTCGGCGCTCTCGGCCAGCACCGTCTGCATCGCGTGCTCCAGCCGGACGCCGTAGTGCCGCTCCAGCAGCGAGTACATGGATTCGGTGAGGTCGCGGCCGAGCAGACCCGGTGCCGCGGCCGGGTGGAACCAGCCGCGCTCCACGGCCAGCGGTGTCCCGTCGGCCTTGCGCAGCCGGGTCAGCCAGTAGGCGGGCGCGCCCGGTTCGAGGCCGAGCGCTTCGGCGGTGTCCGGGGGCGGCGGCAGTTCGGCGTGGCCGAGCACCTCGGTCTCCGCGTGCAGGCCGCGGCGGCGCATGTCCTCGGTGAACGACGCCAGGTCCAGCCGGACGTCGACCCG
The DNA here is from genome assembly GCF_020176775.1 of Saccharopolyspora sp. 6M. NCBI lineage: Bacteria > Bacillati > Actinomycetota > Actinomycetes > Pseudonocardiales > Pseudonocardiaceae > Saccharopolyspora > Saccharopolyspora sp. 6M. Next base: position 25,192 of record NZ_JAIUJZ010000036.1, on the reverse strand, counting down.
GGGGCGGGCGGTGAAGGTGCCCTTGCCGCGGACCCGCACCAGCAGGCCTTCGGACACGAGCTGGCCGATGGCCTCGCGCACCGTCAACCGGGAGACGCCGTAGCGCAGCGTGAGGTCCCGTTCGGAGGGCAGCGCGGCGCCCGGCGGCAGCTGCGCGGCGGCGAGCTCCCGCAGGATCTCCCGCAGCTGGGCGTGCTTGGGCGTGGGTCCGTCGAGCAGCGCGTCCGCTGTGCTGCGCTGGGCCACGACGCCCTCCCTGATCAGGGCCTACTCGGCCGGACCGCGGTGTCTGCCGGATCGATCCGGATCGTTCCGGTGGGAACGGCTCCACCGTGATCGGGATCATTGGTACTGTCCGGTCTATACCAGTTGCTGCGGAAGAATGCTGGCTCACACGGATGGGTGTCAAGGCGGGGCTGTTTTTGTTGCCGCTTCGACACTCGGTAACGCAAGATCGACCGAGTGCGGGACCCTTCCCGGACGACGAACGCGCACCGGACGGACGTAGACCGCCGGGAGACGAAGGGAGCTTCGGGTGGCTCAGAACAAGGCCGCCGCGATCTTGGCCGCGCTGGGCGGCGGGGACAACGTGGTGGAGATCGAACCGTGCATCACGCGCCTGCGCTGCGAGGTCGGCGACGAGTCGCGCGTGGACGAGGCCGCGCTGAAGGCGGCGGGCGCGCACGGGGTGCTGCGGCAGGGCACCGTCGTCCAGGTCGTCGTCGGGCCGGAGGCGGACACGCTGGCCGGGGACATCGAGGACCTGCTGTGAGCGTGGAGGTGCGGAGCCCCGTGACGGGGCTGGCCGCCGCGCTCGCCGACGTCCCGGACCCGGTGTTCTCGCAGGCCATGGTCGGCCCCGGGGTGGCGGTGAAACCGGCGGCCGGGCCCGCGGACGCGGTCGCGCCGATCGCCGGGACGGTCGCCACGCTGCACCCGCACGCGTTCGTGGTCGCCGCGCCGGGCGGGACCGCGGTGCTGGTGCACCTGGGCATCGACACGGTCCAGCTCAAGGGCGAGGGGTTCACCCTGCACGTCGCCAAGGGCGACGCGGTCGAAGCGGGCGCGCCCGTCGTGTCCTGGGACCCGTCGGCGGTGGAGGCGGCCGGGTACTCCGCGGTGTGCCCGGTGATCGCGCTGGACCTCACCGCCGAGGCCCTGCACGACCTCCGCGAGGACGGCGAGGTCGCCGCGGGCGATCCGCTGTTCACCGTCGAAGGCTGACCCCCGCGTCGGAGAGGGGGCCCCGCGGGGGGGGGGGGGGGGGGGGGGGGGGGGGGGGGGGGGGGGGGGGCGCCCCCCCCCGGGGGGGGGGGCCCGGGGGGCTCGCGGGGTTCCCCCGCCCCCGGCCCCCCCCCGGGGGGGGGCGCGCCCCGCGGGGGGGGGGGGGGGCCCCTCTTTCGTGTCCGGTCGTGGGGGACGCCGACACACCGGGGAATGTCGGCACGGAGCTCTCCGCGTCCGGGCGCGACGCTGGGCGCATGGATCTGACGAGCGGGTTCGCCCACCTCACCGGCATCGCCTTCGCGGCCGGGGCGCTCGGCGCGGTGGCCGGGTGGGGCGGCCGCGCCCTGCTGCGCTCCGCGCGCATCGGGATACCGGTGCCGCGGTGGTGCTGCGAAGCGGGGACCGCGCTGCTGTGGGCACCGGTCGCCGCCCGGGCGGTGGGCGGGGCGTTACCGGTGTGGTGGGCGCCGGTGCCGCTGCTGCTCGGATGGGCCGGGGTCCTGCTCGCGGTCTGCGACCTGCGCGCGCACCGGCTCCCGGACGCGCTGACGCTGCCCGCCTGGCCGCTGGCGTTCGCCGCGGTGGCCGGGACCGCGAGCGCCGCCGGGAACGCCGTGATGCTGGTCTCGGCCTTCGTCGGCGCCGCCCTGTTCGCGGGGTGCTACGGCCTGGTGCGGATGCTCTCGCCGCCCGCGCTGGGGCCGGGCGACCTCAAGCTCTCCGGGCCGCTCGGCGCGCTGGTCGGCGCGGTGTCGGTGCCCGCGGTCCTCGGATGCGTGCTGGTGAGCGCGGTGCTCACCGCGTTGCACGCCTGCGCGGTCCGGCGGTCGGCGGTGCCGCACGGCCCGGCGATGCTGCTGCCCGCCTGGCTGGTCACGGCGGTCGGCCCGGTCTTCGGGAGCGGTTGACCGATCCGCACCCGGCCCGCCCGGCCTGCGGCGTTGCGTGGCAGGATTTCGGTGTGTTGCGTTGGATGACAGCCGGAGAATCGCACGGTCCCGCCCTGGTGGCGGTGCTGGAAGGCATGGTCGCCGGAGTGGAGGTGACCACCGCCGACATCGCGACCCAGCTGGAGCGGCGCAAGCTCGGCTTCGGCCGCAGCCCGCGGATGAACTTCGAATCCGACGAGCTGGAGATCATCGGTGGGGTCCCCCACCGGCGCCCCCAGGGCGGCCCGATCGCCGTCCGCATCGGCAACACCGAATGGCCCAAGTGGGAGCAGGTCATGTCCGCCGACCCGGTGGACGAGGACGTGCTCTCCGGGCTCGCCCGCAACGAGCCGCTGACCCGCCCGCGGCCCGGCCACGCCGACCTGCCCGGCATGCAGAAGTACGGCTTCGAGGAATCGCGGCCGGTGCTGGAGCGCGCCAGCGCCCGCGAGACCGCGGCCCGCGTCGCCGCGGGCACCGTGGCGCGCCGGTTCCTGCAGCAGCTGCTCGGTGTCGAGATCGTCAGCCACGTGGTGAGCCTCGGCTCGGTCAGCGTCGCGGGCGAAACGCTGCCCGGGCCGGACGACCTGGCCGCCATCGACGAGAACCCGGTGCGCGCCTTCGGCGACGACGCGACCGAGCGGATGATGGCCGAGGTCGACGCCGCGAAGGCCGATGGCGACACCCTCGGCGGCGTCGTCGAGGTCATCGCCTACGGCCTGCCCGCGGGCATCGGCTCGCACGTGCACTGGGACCGCAAGCTCGACGCGCGCCTCGCCGGAGCGCTGATGAGCATCCAGGCGGTCAAGGGCGTCGAGATCGGTGCGGCGTTCGCGAACGCCACCCGCCGGGGCAGCGCCGCGCACGACGAGATCTACCCGGCCGACGGCGCCCGCTGGGTCAGCCGCGGCAGCAACCGCGCGGGCGGGCTCGAAGGCGGCATCACCAACGGCGAACCGCTCGTGGTGCGCGCCGCGAAGAAGCCGATCTCCAGCCTGCCCCGCGCGCTGGCCACCGTGGACACCGACACCGGCGAACCGGCGCAGGCCATGCACCAGCGCTCCGACATCACCGCCGTGCCGCGGGCAGCCGTGGTCGCCGAGACGATGGTGGCGCTGGTGCTCGCCGAGGCGGTGCTGGAGAAGTTCGGCGGCGACTCGCTGCCGGAGACCCGCCGCAACGTCGAGGGCTACCTCGCCGCCCTGGCCGAGCGCGCCGAGAAGCGGCAGGTGCGCTGATGTCGCCGCGCGCCGTCGTGGTCGGCCCGCCGGGGTCGGGCAAGACGACGGTGGGCAGGCTGCTCGCCGACCACCTCGGCGTGGCGTTCCGCGACACCGACGACGACGTGGTGCGGCTGGCGGGCAAACCGATCCCGGACATCTTCACCACCGACGGCGAACCGGCGTTCCGCGCGCTGGAGGAGCAGGCCGTGGCCACCGCGCTCGACGAGCACCCCGGCGTGCTCTCGCTCGGCGGCGGCGCGGTGATCTCCGAACGCACCCGGAAGCTGCTCGCCGAGCACCCGGTGGTGTTCCTGACCGTGGGCCTGGCCGAAGGCGCCCGCCGCACCGGGCTGGCCCAGACGTCCCGCCCGCTGCTGGCCGGGGTGAACCCGCGCGCCACGTTCAAGGCGCTGCTGGACGCGCGCCTCCCGCTGTACCGGGAGGCCGCCGACGTGGAGCAGCCCACCGACGGCCTGGAACCGTGGCGCCTGGCGGAACTGGTCGCCGGGAAGCTCGCCGAGATCCGTCCGGGCGGCACCAACCCGGCCGCCGAAGCGTGAATAATCGCGGGGGAAACGCCGCGGGGCGCTCGACGTCCCGGCGGTGTGCCGAGCCGCGACTGAATGAGTGGAGAACGATGCCCGAGCCGGTGCGCATCAGGGTCGGATCCGAGCAGCCCTACGACGTGGTCGTGGGGCGGGGCCTGCTCGGTGACCTCGTCGAGCTGCTGAGCGGGACCTCGGTGGTGGCGCTGCTGCACCAGCCGAGCATCACCGCGACCGTCGAGGCCGTGCGCGAGGAGCTCGCCGACGCGGGCATCGACGCGCACCGGGTCGAGATCCCCGACGCCGAGGAGGGCAAGAGCCTCGCGGTCGCCGGGTTCTGCTGGGAGGTCCTCGGCAAGATCGGCATGGACCGCGGCGGCGTCGTGGTGTCCTTCGGCGGCGGCGCGGTCACCGACGTGGCCGGGTTCATCGCCGCCACCTGGATGCGCGGCGTGCGCGTGGTGCACGTGCCGACGACGCTGCTCGGCATGGTGGACGCCGCGGTCGGCGGCAAGACCGGCATCAACACCGAGGCGGGCAAGAACCTCGTCGGCCTGTTCCACGAGCCGACCGCGGTGCTGGTGGACCTGGCGACGCTGGAGAGCCTGCCGCGCAACGAGCTCATCGCGGGCATGGGTGAGGTCGTCAAGACCGGTTTCATCGCCGACCCGCGCATCCTGGAGCTGATCGAGCAGGACCCGGACGCCGCGCTTGACCCGACGGGCGAGGTGCTCGGCGAGCTGGTGCGCCGCAGCATCCAGGTGAAGGCCGACGTGGTCGCCGCGGACCTCCGCGAATCGCACCAGCGGGAGATCCTCAACTACGGCCACACCCTCGCGCACGCCATCGAGCGCCGGGAGCGCTACCGGTGGCGCCACGGCGCGGCGGTCAGCGTGGGCCTCGTGTTCGCCGCGGAGCTGGCGCGGCTGGCGGGCCGGCTCGACGACGAGACCGCGGACCGGCACAAGCGGGTGCTGGACCTGCTGGGCCTGCCCACGTCCTACGACCCGGACGCGCTGGGCCAGCTGCTGGACTCGATGAAGCTGGACAAGAAGACCCGCTCCGGGATGCTGCGGTTCGTGGTGCTCGACGGACTCGCGAAGCCGGGCAGGCTGGAGGGCCCGGACCCGTCGCTGGTGGCGGCCGCCTACTCGGCGCTGACCGGCGGCGAGCGCAAGCAGGCCGGGTCGGAGGTGTTCCTGTGAAGGTCCTGGTGCTCAACGGCCCGAACCTGGGCCGGCTGGGGACGCGGGAGCCGGCGATCTACGGGTCCACGACCTATGCGGACCTGGTCGCGCTGTGCGAGCGCACCGGTGCGGAGCTGGGCCTGGACGTCGAGGTGCGGCAGACCGACCACGAGGGCGAGCTGCTCGGCTGGCTGCACGAGGCGGCCGACGCGGGCACCCCGGTGGTGCTGAACGCGGCGGCGTGGACGCACTACTCGATCGCGGTGCGGGACGCGTGCTCGCAGCTGACGGGTCCGCTGCTGGAGGTGCACATCTCGAACGTGCACAAGCGCGAGTCGTTCCGCGGGCACAGCTACCTGTCGGACATCGCGACCGGGGTGCTCGTCGGGCTGGGCGTCCGCGGCTACGCGCTGGCGCTGCGCTGGATCGCGGAGGAGCGCACCGCCCAGGCCTGAGCGCCCGGTTCGGGTCCGGGCGGTTGAGACGATCTCCTAAACTGGGGTGGCCCGGGATCGCCCGGGATTCCCGCGCGGGGGCGGGGGATCGCACGGGGGAAGGCTCTTTCCGCTCATGGTCGAACGATCCCGCCCGTCCGGGCGGGTGCGCGCGCTGGTCCCGCTCGGCGCGGCGTTCGCACTGCTCGCGGCGTGCGCCCTGCCCGAGGCGGTGCCGCAGCACCCGCCGACCCGGTTCGACCGGCCCGTCGAGCGCAGCCTCAGCAGCGGCGCGTTGCGCACCGCGGACGAACGCTCCAGCGACGGTGTGGTGGCCTCCGGCGGGAATCCGGCCCCGTACAACTACGCGCCGAGCGTGCTGGCCGAACCGGAGGGCGAAGGCATGCACCACCGGGCCTGGTGGTGCAGCCAGCTGCCCGGGATCGGCCCGCCCGGTGACGACGTGCTGTTCGCCGAATCCGGTGCCCTGGACGAGGAGTTCTCCGCGGACGGCGCCCCCGCGGTCCCGGTGTTCACCGCCGAACCGGGCGCGTTCGACGGCAAGCACACCTGCGACCCGTCGGTGCTGCGCACCGGAGGCCGGTACTACCTGTACTACACGGGGGCCGCCGCCGAGCACGCCCACGGCAACGCCATCGGCGTCGCGAGCAGCGGCGACGGCCGCGCGTGGCGGCGGGAGGCGGGCGGCCGGTCGATCGTGCGGCCGTCGGGGGAGGTGCACCGGGCCAACGACTACGGCGCGGGCCAGCCCTCGGCGCTGTTCCTGGACGGCTGGTTCTACCTGATGTTCACCGACACCACCGCGTCCGGCGCCGGGTGGAACGGCGCGGGGCAGTTCGTGCTGCGCGCCAAGGACCCGGAGTTCACCGACCGGGTGCAGGCGCTCGGCGAGGCCGGTTTCACCCCGGCGGGCACCACCGACGCGGCGCGGCGGCGGTCCGTGGTGGACGCGTTCAGCGCGGACTGGATGTGGAGCGACGCGCTGCGGGCGTTCCTGATCGCCCACCAGACCGAGCAGGGCACCACGATCACCTCCTGGGACCGCGACTTCACCCGCCACCCGTACGCACCGCTGCTGGTGCCCGGGCCGTGGCGGGAAGGACCGGGGCTGGTGCGCGGCGACGACGGGCACGCACCCACCTCGACCGAGGACCCGTGCGGCACGGTGCCGGTGGACCTGCTGCGCGCCACCGAACCGGACCCGGCGCCGACGGCGTTGCGCTCCTTCGGGCTGGACGTGATCGGGGTGACCGGCTGCGCCGCCCCGGCGGGCGCCCGCGACGTGCTGGAGGCGTTCGGGGTGCCGTCGCCGGAGCGCACGGTGGACGTGGTGCGCGGCGGGCGGAAGGTGCGCGTGGAGCGCCGCTCGGTGGCCGCGACGATGGTGCGCCGCGTCCGCGACGAGCGGGTCCCGGCGCTGGAGGACGTGCCGGTGGCGGGCGTGGTCCGCGCCGGCGCACCGGTGCTGCGGTCCCCGGCGGGGGAGCTGGTCGTGCTCGACGACCACGACCGCGCCTGGACGATCCTGGCGGACAGCGCGGCCGCGAACGACTCGCCGGTGACCGACCTGGACCAGCGCGCCTGGGACGCCTTGCCCCGGGCCGGCGACCTCCGCTGACGCCTCGACGGGCCGTCCGCCAGGGGTGCTCGGGGCAGGCGGTCCGTGCACCTGGCGCCTTCGGCCAAGCGGGCGTGGCCTCGCGCGATGTCTGGTTAGGCTGGTGCGCATGCCCGAGACGCACGCCCGCCGCCGCCAAGCCCTGCGCGACCTGCTCCGCCGAGCGGAGCTGGACGCGGTGCTGGTCACCGACTTGCTCAACATCCGCTACCTGACCGGGTTCACCGGTTCGCAGGCCGCGCTGGTGGTGCACGCCGCCGACGAGCCCGGTGCGGAGCGGGCCACCGCGTTCAGCACCGACGGCCGCTACCGAACCCAGTCCGCCGAGCAGGTCCCCGACCTGGAGCGGTTCATCGAGCGGCCCAGCGAACTCGTGCTGGCCGAACACCTCGCGCAGCACCCGGCCCGCTACCGGCGCACCGGCTTCGAGAGCGGGCACGTCACCGTGGACGGGCTCGACGTGATCGCCGCGGCCGCCCCGGGGATCGAACTCGTCCGGGCCCCCGGCCTGGTGGAGGAGCTCCGCCTGATCAAGGACGCCGCGGAGGTGGACGCGCTGCGGATGGCGTGCGCGGCGGCCGACCGCGCGCTGGCCGACCTCATCGAGCACGGCGGGCTGCGCCCCGGTCGTACCGAGCTGGAGGTGGCCCGCGAACTGGAGGCCCGGATGCGCGAGCACGGCGCCGCCGGTCCGTCGTTCGAGACGATCGTGGCCGCGGGCGCGCACTCGGCGATCCCGCACCACCGGCCCACTTCGGCGGTGCTGGCCGCGGGGGACTTCGTGAAGATGGACTTCGGCGCCCTGGTGGACGGCTACCACTCGGACATGACCCGCACCGTGGTGCTGGGTTCCCCCGCCGACTGGCAGCGCGAGATCTACGAGCTGGTCCGGACCGCGCAGGCGGCCGGGTGCGAGGCGGTGCGCCCCGGCGCGGACGTGCGCGAAGTGGACGGCGCGGCCCGGAAGGTGATCGAGGACGCGGGGTGCGGCGAGCGGTTCCCGCACGGCCTCGGCCACGGCGTCGGCCTCGAAATCCATGAGGCACCGGCGTTGTCGCAGCGGGGGGACGGTACGATTCGTGAGGGGATGGTGGTCACCGTCGAACCCGGCGTGTACGTGCCGGAGCGTGGCGGGGTCCGCATCGAGGACACCCTGGCCGTGCGCGAGAGCACGCCGGAACTCCTCACCTTGACGACCAAGGAGCTCGTCGCCGTCTGAGCGCGGTGCGCGTGCGGCCGATGACGTTACGGCGGCGCCGCACGCCGCCTCAGTTGTCAACCGCAGCCCGCATCACATGGAGAGACCGGACACGTGGCATCCACGAACGACCTCAAGAACGGACTCGTGCTCAAGATCGACGGCCAGCTCTGGTCCGTGGTCAACTTCCAGCACGTCAAGCCGGGCAAGGGCGGCGCCTTCGTGCGCACCACGCTGAAGAACGTGCTCTCCGGCAAGACCGTCGACAAGACCTTCAACGCCGGGGTCAAGGTCGAGACGGCGAACGTGGACCGCCGCGAGATGACCTACCTCTACGACGACGGCACCGACTTCGTCTTCATGGACCAGGACACCTACGACCAGGTGACCGTGGCGCGCCCGGTCGTCGGCGACGCGGCGGACTACATGCTGGAGAACAGCAACGTGGTCATCGCTCGCCATGACGACGAGCCGCTGTACGTGGAGCTGCCCGCCTCGGTGGAGCTCTCCGTCTCGCACACCGACCCCGGTGTGCAGGGCGACCGCTCCACCGGCGGCACCAAGCCGGCGACGCTGGAGACCGGTGCGGAGATCCAGGTCCCGCTGTTCCTGAACACCGGCGACAAGGTCAAGGTCGACCCGCGCGACGGGCGCTACCTGGGTCGCGTCAACACCAAGTGATTCGTTCCCGCCGCGCCCGCGGCCCCGCCGGTGCGTCCGGCAGGGCCGCGGTTCGCGCCGGGCGGGGGACACCGGAAAGAGAGTTGTGAGTTGGGCTCACGGAGCAAGGCCCGCAAACGCGCGGTGGACGTGCTGTACGAGGCCGACCTGCGCGGTCTCGACGCGGTGACGTTGCTGTCCGAGCGGCTCGCCGCGCCCGAGGCCGCGCCCGTCGCGGACTACTCGGTGACGCTCATCGAGGGCGTCGCGGGCAACCGGCAGCGCATCGACGACGTGCTCGTCGAGCACTCCGAGGGCTGGACGTTGAGCCGGATGCCCGCGGTGGACCGGGCCGTGCTGCGGCTGGGCCTCTACGAGCTGCTGTGGAGCGAGGACGTGCCGCCCGCGGTCGCCATCGACGAGGCCGTGGAGCTGGTGAAGGCGCTGTCCACGGACGATTCGCCGCGGTTCGTCAACGGCGTGCTGGGCCGGATCGCCGGGATCAGCGACCGGCTGCGGACGTCGATCCGCAACCTGGAGGCCGCCGAGGCCGCGGCGCGGGAGCGCGCCGAGTCCGACGCGCAGAACTGATCAGCCGAACTTCGCGGGGGCGCCGGTGCGTCCCCGCGTTGTCGCATCCGCACCCGGAAATCGGTTTCCCGGCCCGAGCGCAGGACGGCTGCGGCCCCGTCCCCGGGTTCCGGGGCGGGCCCGCAGCAGCCGCATTCGCGAGTTCACTCCTCCCGAGCGGGTCGTGCCTCGGGCGGCAGGACGCCCCAGTCGATGAGCTGTTCGGTCAGCTCGCCGGGGGTCATGTCGTAGATGATGGCGAGGGATCGCAGGTCCTCGGTCCGGATGGACAGCACCTTGCCGTTGTAGTCGCCGCGCTGGCTCTGGATGGTCGCCGCGTACCGGGCGAGAGGCCCGACCTTCTCGGCAGGCAGCTGCTGCAACCGCTCCAGGTTGATCACGACCTTGGTGGCCGGTTCGGCGCCGGAGGGCACCCGACCCTCCGGGAGTAGCTCCGCGACCGGAACACCGTAGAAGTCGGCCAGTTCGGCGAGCTTCTGCACGGTGACCGCTCGGTCGCCACGTTCATAGGACCCGACGACCACGGCCTTCCACCGCCCGCCTGACTTCTGCTCGACGCCGTGCAGCGAGAGACCCTGCTGCTGGCGGATAGCGCGGAGCTTGCCGCCCAGCGCCTTGGCGTAGTCGCCCATGTGGCGTTTCTCCGTTTCATTCGCCCCGTCAGCCTAGATCGGATGCCGGGGAGGAAAGCTCAGATTGATACGGAGAGTAATGTTCGCTCGCAAGTGTCACTAGGTCAAGTTGGTCTTCCTATGCCGCCAGGGCGAGTACGCACACACCACCCGGACGATTGACCTGCGGACGCTGATAGCGTACAAGGCGAACCCGGTGGTCACCTGGTGGCGATCCGAAGTTCGTTCCGGCGGGCGGGTGCACGCGCATCCCGTCCACTGGGGAATCAACCATCCTTTAAGGACCCGTCCAGTGAGGCGGGGAAGGAGGCCAGACCGTGGCGTCACGCCGGCAGGCGGGCGCGACGGACCCGGCCGGGCAGCGGGAGCTGCTCTCGGCCGGTGACGTTGCGCGCACGATCGCCCGCATCGCTCATCAGATCATCGAGAAGACCGCGTTGGACACCACCGCGGAGGGGCCCGAGGCCCCGCGGGTGGTGCTGCTGGGAGTCCCGACCAGGGGCGTGCCGCTGGCGCGCCGCCTCGCCGCCCGGATCGCGGAGTTCAGCGGGGTGGAGGTGCCCACCGGCACCCTCGACATCACGCTCTACCGAGATGACCTGCGAAAACAACCGAACCGGCCGCTGGAGCCGAGCAGCCTGCCGCCCGCGGGCATCGACGGCGCGCTGGTGGTGCTGGTCGACGACGTGCTGTTCTCCGGCCGCACGGTGCGCGCCGCGCTGGACTCGCTGCGGGACCAGGGCAGGCCGAGCGCGGTGCAGCTGGCGGTGCTGGTCGACCGCGGCCACCGGGAGCTGCCGATCCGCGCGGACTACGTGGGCAAGAACGTGCCGACCTCGCGCAGCGAGGAGGTCGCGGTGCGGCTCGCGGAGGTCGACGACGCGGACTCGGTGTTCATCCGGCGCAGCGAGGAGGTGCGGTGATGCGGCACCTGCTGTCCACCGAGGGCCTGGACGCGGCGACGGCGACCGCGGTGCTGGACACCGCGGGCACGCTGAAGCAGACGCTGCTGGGCCGCGAGGTGCGCAAGCTGCCCACGTTGCGCGGGCGCACCGTGATGACCATGTTCTACGAGAACTCCACCCGGACCCGGGTGTCGTTCGAGGTCGCCGGCAAGTGGATGAGCGCCGACGTGATCAATGTGTCGGCCTCCGCGTCCTCGGTCGGCAAGGGCGAGTCGCTGCGGGACACCGCGCTGACCCTCTCGGCGGCCGGGGCGGACTGCGTGATCGTGCGGCACCCGGCTTCGGGCGCGGCGCACCGGCTCGCGGGCTGGCTGGACGAGGCGGGCACCCAGGTCGTGAACGCGGGCGACGGGATGCACGAGCACCCGACGCAGGCGCTGCTGGACGCGGCGACGCTGCGGGAACGCCTCGGCGAGCTAGCCGGGCGCAAGATCGCGATCGTGGGTGACCTGCTGCACAGCCGGGTCGCGCGGTCGAACGTGCACCTGCTGCGGACCCTCGGCGTCGAGGTGGTGCTGGTGGCGCCGCCGACGCTGGTGCCGCACGGCATCGAGCACTGGGGCGCGGAGGTCGTGCACGAGCTGGACCCGATGCTGCCGGGCCTGGACGCGGTGATGCTGCTGCGGGTGCAGGCCGAGCGGATGCACGGCGGGTTCTTCCCGTCGGCTCGCGAGTACTCGATCGCCTACGGCCTGAACGAGAAGCGGCTGGCGCTGCTGCCGGAGCACGCGGTGGTGCTGCACCCCGGCCCGATGCTGCGCGGCATGGAGATCGCCCCGGCGGTGGCGGACTCGCCGCGCGCGGCGATCACCGAGCAGGTCCGCAACGGGGTCCACGTGCGCATGGCGGTGCTCTACCACCTGCTGGCCGGAGAGGAGATCGCGGCGTGAGCCGGGTGCTGATCGAGGAAGTCCGTCCCTACGGGGACGGCACGCCGGTGGACGTGCTGGTCGACGGCGAGGTCATCGCCGAGATCGGCGCGGACCTGGACGTCGAGGCCGACGAGGTCGTGCGGGGCGGCGGCGGGGTGCTGCTGCCCGGTTTCGTGGACCTGCACACGCACCTGCGGGAGCCGGGCCGCGAGGACACCGAGACGGTCGAGACCGGTTCGGTGGCGGCCGCGCTGGGCGGCTACACGGCGGTGTTCGCGATGGCCAACACCGACCCGGTGGCCGACAACGCGGTGATCGTGGAGCACGTGTGGCGCCGCGGCCTGGAGATCGGCCTGGTCGACGTGCACCCGGTGGGCGCGGTGACGGTCGGCCTGGGCGGCGAGCAGCTCGCGGAGCTGGGCACGATGGCGCGCTCGGCGGCCGGGGTGCGGGTGTTCTCCGACGACGGCAAGTGCGTGCACGACCCGCTGGTGATGCGCCGCGCGCTGGAGTACGCGAAGGCGCTGGGCGTGGTGGTGGCCCAGCACGCCGAGGAGCCGCGGCTCACGGTCGGCGCGCAGGCCCACGAGGGCGCGAACGCGGCCCGGCTGGGCCTGGCGGGCTGGCCGGCTCCGGCGGAGGAGTCGATCGTGGCGCGGGACTGCCTGCTGGCCGGGCACACCGGCGGCACGCTGCACGTCTGCCACGTGTCCACGGCGGGCACCGCGGAGATCCTGCGCTGGTGGAAGTCGCGCGAGTCCGCGGGCACCGTGTCGGCGGAGGTCACGCCGCACCACCTGCTGCTCACCGACGAGCTGCTGAGCACCTACGACCCGGTCAACAAGGTGAACCCGCCGCTGCGCACCGACGAGGACGTGCGGGCGCTGCGGCGGGCGCTGGCGGACGGCACCGTCGACTGCGTGGCCACCGACCACGCGCCGCACGCCGCGCAGGACAAGGACTGCGAGTGGTCGGCCGCCAAGCCCGGCATGCTCGGCCTGCAGACCGCGCTGGGCGTGGTGGCGCGCACGATGGTCGAGCCGGGCCTGCTGGACTGGCGCGGCGTGGCGCGGGTGCTCAGCGAGCGGCCCGCGCAGATCGCCGGGCTGGCCGACCAGGGCCGCCCGATCGCGGTGGGCGAACCGGCGAACCTGGCGCTGGTCGATCCGGACGCGCGCTGGACGGTGCGCGGCGCGGAACTGGCCAGCATCACGGCGAACACGCCTTTCGAGGGCATGGAGCTGCCGGGCCGGGTGCGCGCGACGCTGCTGCGCGGCCGGGTCACCGCGCACGAGGGCGAGGTGCGGCGCTGATGGAGCGGACGCTGTGGGTGCTGGCGCTGCTGGCGCTGCTGGCGCTGGTGTACTTCGGGATGCGCCGCGGCTGGCTGAACCGCAAGCGGCGCCAGGACGCGGAGTTCGCCGCGTTCCCGGCGGCCCCGGCGGACGTGGCCGAGCGGCCCGCGCTGCTGGCCGACCAGAGCGGCTTCTACGTGGGCAGCACGAAGGCCGGTGACTGGCAGGACCGGATCGTGGTCGGCGACATCGGGCACCGCGCGAACGCGGTGGCGAAGCTGCGCGACTCGGGCCTGCTGCTGGAGCGGACCGGCGCGAGTCCGATGTGGATTCCCGCGGAGTCCGTGCTGGACGCGCGGGTGGACCACAAGCTGGCGAACAAGGTCGTTCCCGGTGCGGGGCTGCTGGTGGTGACCTGGCGCCTGGGGGACCAGGACATCGACACCGGCTTCCGCGCGGACGACAAGTCCACTCAGGACGAGTGGGCGGGTGCGGTGCGGGCATTGGCGCCTGCCGCAGGACGTGACGACAACCCGGAGGGACAGGCATGACCGCGCACACCCCGGCGGCACTGGTGCTCGAAGACGGCCGGATCTTCCGCGGCGCCGCCTACGGCCAGGAGGGCCGAACGCTCGGCGAGGCGGTGTTCTCCACCGCCATGACCGGTTACCAGGAGACGCTGACCGACCCGTCCTACCACCGCCAGATCGTGGTGCAGACGGCGCCGCAGATCGGCAACACCGGCTGGAACGACGAGGACGACGAATCGCAGCGCATCTGGGTCGCGGGCTACGCCGTGCGCGACCCCGCGCGGGTGCCGTCGAACTGGCGCTCCCGCCGCGCGCTGGACGAGGAGCTGCGCGCGCAGGGCATCGTGGGCATCGCGGGCCTGGACACCCGCACGGTGACCCGGCACCTGCGCGAGCGCGGCGCGATGCGCGCCGGGATCTTCTCCGGTGCGGCGCTGGGCTCCGACGAGGAGCTGGTCGCGCAGGTGACGGCGTCCGAGCAGATGTCCGGCGCGAACCTCGCCGGTGACGTGACGACCGCCGAGCCGTACGTGGTGGCCGCCGAGGGCGAGAAGAAGTTCACCGTCGCCGCGCTGGACCTGGGCATCAAGTCCAACACGCCGCGGATGATGGCCCAGCGCGGCATCGAGGTGCACGTGCTGCCGCTGTCGTCCACAGTGGACGACCTGCTGGCGGTGAACCCGGACGGCGTGTTCCTGTCCAACGGCCCCGGCGACCCGGCGACCGCCGACCACGCCGTGGAGCTCACCCGCGAGGTGCTGGGCCGCAAGCTGCCGCTGTTCGGCATCTGCTTCGGCAACCAGCTGCTGGGCCGCGCGCTCGGCCGCGGGACGTACAAGATGCGCTACGGCCACCGCGGCATCAACATCCCGGTGATCGACGTGGACACCGGCAAGGTCGCGATCACCGCGCAGAACCACGGTTTCGCGGTCGAGGGCGAGGCCGGTGAGCGGTTCGGCACCGACTTCGGCGCCGCGAAGATCAGCCATTACTGCCCGAACGACGGGACGGTCGAGGGCCTGCGGCTGCTCGACGGACCCGCGTTCAGCGTCCAGTACCACCCGGAGGCGGCGGCCGGTCCGCACGACGCCGCGCCCCTGTTCGACGAGTTCACCAGCATGATGAGCGAGGCCCGCTGATGGCGAAGCGCACTGATATCGAGCACGTGATGGTGATCGGCTCCGGGCCGATCGTCATCGGGCAGGCCTGCGAATTCGACTACTCGGGCACGCAGGCGTGCCGGGTGCTGCGGGAGGAGGGGCTGCGGGTCAGCCTGGTCAACTCCAACCCGGCGACGATCATGACCGACCCGGAGTTCGCGGACGCCACCTACGTGGAACCGATCACCCCGGAGTTCGTGGAGAAGGTCATCGCGGCCGAGCGCCCCGACGCGCTGCTGGCGACCCTCGGCGGCCAGACCGCGCTGAACACGGCGATGGCGCTGGACGAGCGCGGCGTGCTGGAGAAGTACGGCGTGGAGCTGATCGGCGCCGACATCGAGGCCATCGAGCGCGGTGAGGACCGGCAGCGGTTCAAGGACATCGTGCGCTCCATCGGCGGCGACGCGCCGGAGAGCGCCGTGTGCAAGTCGATGGACGAGGTCCGCGAGTTCGTCCGCGAGCACTCGCTGCCCGTGGTGATCCGCCCCAGCTTCACGATGGGCGGCCTGGGCTCCGGCATGGCGCACACGCACGAGGACCTGGAGCGGATGGCCTCGCTGGGCCTCACCGAGTCCCCGGTGCACGAGGTGCTCATCGAGGAGAGCGTGCTCGGCTGGAAGGAGTACGAGCTGGAGCTGATGCGCGACCACGCGGACAACGTGGTGGTCATCTGCTCCATCGAGAACATCGACCCGATGGGCGTGCACACCGGTGACTCGGTGACGGTGGCCCCGGCGATGACGCTGACCGACCGCGAGTACCAGAAGATGCGCAACGTCGGCATCGACGTGCTGCGCGCGGTGGGCGTGGAGACCGGCGGCTGCAACATCCAGTTCGCGATCCACCCGGAGACCGGGCGCATGGTCGTGATCGAGATGAACCCGCGGGTGTCGCGCTCCTCGGCGCTGGCATCGAAGGCGACCGGTTTCCCGATCGCGAAGATCGCGGCGAAGCTGGCGATCGGCTACACGCTCGACGAGATCCGCAACGACATCACCGGCGAGACCCCGGCGAGCTTCGAGCCGACGCTGGACTACGTGGTCGTCAAGGTGCCGCGGTTCGCGTTCGAGAAGTTCCCGGGCGCCGACCCGCTGCTGACGACGACGATGAAGAGCGTCGGCGAGGCGATGTCGCTGGGTCGTTCCTTCCAGGAGGCGCTGGGCAAGGCGCTGCGCTCGATGGAGACCTCGCGGATCGGGTTCTGGACGAAGGGCGACCCGGAGGGCGCGACCCTGGAGTCCACTCTGGACGATCTGCGGATCGCGCACGACGGGCGGCTCTACACCGTGGAGCGCGCGCTGCGGCTGGGCGCCACCGTGGCGCAGGTGCACGAGGCCTCGGGCATCGACCCGTGGTTCGTGGACCAGGTCGCCGCGCTGGTGGAGCTGCGCGAGCAGCTGATCGCGGCGCCGGTGCTGGACGCGGACCTGCTGCGGCTGGCGAAGCGCTCCGGGCTGTCCGACCGCCAGATCGCCGCGCTGCGCCCCGAACTGTCCGATGAGGACGGTGTGCGGTCGCTGCGGCACCGGCTGGACGTGCGGCCGGTGTACAAGACGGTGGACACCTGCGCGGCCGAGTTCGCGGCCCGCACCCCGTACCACTACTCGGCCTACGAGCTGGACCCCGGCGCCGAGTCCGAGGTCGTCGAGCAGCGGGAACGCCCCAAGGTGATCATCCTCGGGTCGGGGCCGAACCGCATCGGCCAGGGCATCGAGTTCGACTACTCCTGCGTGCACGCGGCGACCTCGCTGCGCGACGCCGGGTTCGAGACCGTGATGGTCAACTGCAACCCGGAGACGGTGTCCACCGACTACGACACCGCGGACCGGCTGTACTTCGAGCCGCTGACGTTCGAGGACGTGCTGGAGGTCGTCGAGTCCGAACGCGCGTCCGGCGAGGTCGCGGGCGTGATCGTGCAGCTGGGCGGGCAGACGCCGCTGGGCCTGGCGCAGCGGCTCGCCGACGCGGGCGTGCCGATCGTGGGCACCCCGCCGGAGGCGATCCACCTCGCGGAGGAGCGCGGCGCGTTCGGCGACGTGCTGCGCAAGGCCGGGCTGCCCGCCCCGAAGTACGGCATGGCGACCTCGTTCGACGCGGCCAAGCGCATCGCCGACGAGATCGGCTACCCGGTGCTGGTGCGTCCGTCGTACGTGCTCGGCGGCCGCGGCATGGAGATCGTCTACGACGAGGCGTCGCTGGAGAACTACATCGCCCGCGCCACCGAGGTCACCCCGGAGCACCCGGTGCTGGTGGACAACTTCCTCGACGACGCCATCGAGATCGACGTGGACGCGCTGTGCGACGGCGACGAGGTGTACCTCGGCGGCGTGATGGAGCACATCGAGGAGGCCGGCATCCACTCCGGCGACTCGGCGTGCGCGCTGCCGCCGATCACGTTGGGACGCCAGGACATCGAGCAGGTCCGCGAGTCGACGAAGGCCATCGCGAAGGGCATCGGCGTGCTCGGCCTGCTCAACGTGCAGTACGCGTTGAAGGACGACGTGCTGTACGTGCTGGAGGCGAACCCGCGGGCCTCGCGCACCGTGCCGTTCGTGTCGAAGGCGACGGCGGCGCCGCTGGCGAAGGCCGCGTCCCGGATCATGCTGGGCGCGAGCATCGCCGACCTGCGGGCCGAGGGCCTGCTCCCGTCCACCGGGGACGGTGCGGACCTGCCGATCGACGCGCCGGTGGCGGTGAAGGAAGCGGTGCTGCCGTTCCACCGCTTCCGCACCCCGGAGGGCCACGGCGTGGACTCGCTGCTGGGGCCGGAGATGAAGTCGACCGGTGAGGTGATGGGCATCGACGTCTCCTTCGGGCAGGCGTTCGCGAAGTCCCAGACCGCCTCGTACGGTTCGCTGCCGACCTCGGGCACCGTGTTCGTGTCGGTCGCCAACAAGGACAAGCGTTCGCTGGTGTTCCCGGTGAAGCGCCTCGCCGACCTCGGGTTCGAGGTTCTCGCGACCTCGGGCACCACGGAGGTGTTGCGGCGCAACGGGATTCCGGCGAAGGAGGTGCGCAAGCACAACGAGTCCAAGCAGGACGGTGAGCGCGACGTCATCGACCTGATCCGGGCCGGCGAGATCGACATGGTGGTCAACACCCCGTACGGCAACCCGGGCCCGCGGGTCGACGGCTACGAGATCCGCACCGCGGCGGTGTCCCGGGACATCCCGTGCATCACCACCGTGCAGGGCGCTTCGGCGGCGGTGCAGGGCATTGAGGCGGTCATCAACGGCGACATCGGCGTGCGGCCGCTGCAGGCGCTGCAGGCGGCGCTGCGCAAGAGCGGTGAGCTGCGGTGACGGCCGTCCGGGCCGGTTTCGGGCGGCGGCTCGCGGACGCGGTCGCGGCGCGCGGCGCGCTGTGCGTGGGCATCGACCCGCACCCGGCGCTGCTGCACGCCTGGGGCTTGGAGGAGAGCCCGGCGGCGTTGGAGCGGTTCGCGATGACCGCGGTGGAGGCGCTGGCCGGTGAGGTCGCGGTGCTCAAACCGCAGTCGGCGTTCTTCGAGGTCTACGGCTCGGCGGGCGTGGCGGTGCTGGAGAAGGTCGTCGCCGCGTCCCGCGAGGCCGGGGCGCTGGTGCTGCTGGACGTCAAGCGCGGTGACATCGGTTCGACGATGACGGCGTACGCCAACGCCTACCTCGACGAGCACTCGCCGCTGGCCGCGGACGCGCTGACGGTGTCGCCGTACCTCGGTTTCGGTTCGCTGGCACCGGCGCTGGGCATCGCGGAGCAGACCGGGCGCGGCGTGTTCGTGCTGGCCCGCACCTCGAACCCGGAGGGCGTGGCGTTGCAGCGCTCCACCGCCGAGGACGGCCGCACCGTCGCCCAGTCCATCGTGGACGCGGCGGCGGAGAACAACGCCGGGGCCGATCCGTTCGGCTACGTCGGCGTGGTGGCCGGGGCGACGATCAAGCCGGGGGAGCTGGACTTCTCCCGCTTGAACGGGCCGATCCTGGCTCCCGGCCTGGGAGCCCAGGGCGCCACCGTGCAGGGCCTGCGCGCCACCTTCGGTGCGGCGCTGCCCTCGGTGCTGCCCGCCACGGCCCGCGACGTCCT
The DNA here is from genome assembly GCF_020176775.1 of Saccharopolyspora sp. 6M. NCBI lineage: Bacteria > Bacillati > Actinomycetota > Actinomycetes > Pseudonocardiales > Pseudonocardiaceae > Saccharopolyspora > Saccharopolyspora sp. 6M. The sequence continues at coordinate 6,043 of NZ_JAIUJZ010000036.1, read as the reverse complement.
CGGCCACGGCCCGTCCGTGGCGGACCTCCGCTCGGCGGCCCGCCGGGTCCGCGACGAACTCGGGGTCCTGCTGGAGTCCTGATGCGGTCTTCCGCGAGGTGAACGGCCCGTTCGACCAGGTCCTGCCGGTCGGGCGGGCCGTTCGCTCGCGGGGTGCCTTCCGGTGGCGTTCGGTTCAGTCGTCGCCGGGTTCGAGGGCGAGCGGGAGCTGGCCGCCGTCGAGGGCGACGAGCGGGGTGAACGGGTCCGGGTCGCCCGCCAGGCAGCGGGCGCAGTCCACGGGTGCGGTCACCGCCTCCGAATCCCCGGCCAGGGCGCGGCTGTCCAGTGGTTGGTGACATGCGGGTGCCGGGAACCGCAGTCCGCCGTACCAGTCGCGCAGTTCGACGCGGTGCACCCGCCGACCGCGGCCGGGCTGGCGCAGGTTGCGGTTCCGGAACCGCGCGCACTCGTGCTCGGACAAGCCGCGCAGGGCCAGGGAGGTCGGGTCGGTGCGGCGCTCGATCGCGGACACCCGATCCAGAGTCCTGGCAGGTGGGAGCGCCGCATACCGCGAAATCGGTGAAGTCCCGCCGACGATCGGGTACCGAAGCAGGTGAATGGCCCATTCACCCGATGAGCCTGGTCGAATGGGCCATTCACCTGACCGCCCGTCGCTGAACCCGCCCGGCGGGTCGTGTCGGTGTCCTGTCAGCGGCGAAGCCGCTGAGGTTCCGCCACCCGAGCACCACGCGGCAGAAGCAGCGAGAACTGGCAGTCACGGGTCAGGTGGTCGGGAAGTGGTCCTCCGCGGACGGGATGGTGCCGGAGAGGCTGTAGTCCTTGCCGTCGTCCCCGTCGTAGTTCTGCTGGTAGTACTGCTCCTCGCCGAGGAGGCCGCGGGCCGCGGCGCTCTCCGGGGTGCGCACGTCGGAGATGGTCTCCGCGGTCTCGCGGGCGGCGGCGCCGTTGATGCCGCCGCCTTCCGGCCATGCCGTCGCCCTGTCCACAGCGGACTGGGTGGTGCGTTCGGCGGCCCGGCCCAGGTCGTCGGCGTTGCCCATCAGTCCGGCCCCGCGCCCGCCGAGCTGCTCGGCGCTCTTGCCGAGCCCGGTGGCCGCGTCCGCGGTGCGCGCCCCGGCGCTGCCGAGCGCGTCGCCGCCGCGGCCGACCGCGCTCGCGGTGGAGCCCAGGGCGTCCGCGCCGCGGGAGGTGGCTTGCCCGGCGGCGGTCGCGGCGCCGCCGAGCCCCGGCGAGGTCGGGAACGCCGACAACCCGCCCGCGGTGAGCTTGGAACCGACCTTCGCGCCCGCCTCCGCCATGCTCTCCAAGGCCTTGGCCAGGTGCGTCCCGGCCTTGCCGAGCTTGGCGAGCAGTTCGCTCACCTTCGTCGCGATCTTCGACAGGGTCATGCCGACCCGCCCGGCCGCGTAGCCGAGGTAGCCCGCGACGGTCGCCCCGAAGCTGACGACGGACCCGGCGAGCGCGGCCAGCGCGCCCTTGATGAGTTCGGCGACGACGGCGGCGATGATGTCCCGCACCAGGCCGCGGCAGGTGGCGACCATGGTGCCCGCGGTGGCCATCGCGCCGGACGCGGTGCCCGCGCTGATCGCCATGGCCTGGACGCCCTCGGCGAACTCCCCGGCGCGCTGCTGGTAGGTGTCGCACGCCTTGCCCTGCCAGTCGGCGCAGCCGGACTGGACCTGGCCGGGGATGTCGGCGGCCAGCTGCTCCAGGTCGGTCTTCACCTGCTGCCAGGTGTCGGCGCCCTCCTTGATGGCGTTCGGGTCGCCGGCGAGGAAGTCGAGCGCTTCGCGCAGCGGCGTCAAGTGCTCCATCAGCCAGCCGACCCCGGCGGCGAGCACCGAGCCGATCGGGTCGATGGCGGTGATCAGCCCGTCCAGCGCGAGGATCCCGCCGCTGGCCGCGAACTCGCCCCAGTCCTCGCTCTCGAACGCGTTCCAGGTGGCGCGCGCCGAGTCGAAGATCCCCGCGCCCGCGGTCGAGGTGTCGGACCCCATGTCGGTGAGCATGCCGGTCATACCTCCACCTGCCCGAGCTGCTCGGAGTTGCGGACGTCGGTGTCCCGGTAGTCGGCGGCGGTCGCCTCGACGCGTTCGCCGAGGTCCCGGGTGAGGTCGGCGAACTTGCCGATCTCCTCGGCGGCCCGCTGCGAGGTCTGCCGGGCCTGCCCGGAGAACACCTGCCCGACCAGCCCGAAGCTGTCGACGCCGAACGAGACCCCGGCGCCCTTCTGCCCGGCGGCGGCGATGTCGTCGGCGAGACCGGCCAGCCACTGCGCGTGCGTGGACAGCCGGTCCGGTGTCACTTTGAACATGAACTCACTCCCCAGTGATCACCGCAGGTAGGTCTGCGGCGGTTCGTCCTCGTCGAAGGCCGGATCGTCGTTCCGACTCGCGGCGGACCCGTCCGGTTCCGCCGGGAGCTGGGTTCGCAGGAATTCCATCGCCGACGCGCCCGCGAACGGCTCCACGGTCTGCGCGACCCGGTGCGCGACGGCGCCCTGGGCTTGGGCGGCGAGCCGCAGGATGGTGTCGCGCAGCTCGGCCGGGCCGCGCTGCATCGAGTTCCGGTCGAAGTCCAGGCCCTGCAGGGCGCCGTTGGAGCCGACGGTGACCGAGACGCCGCCTTCGGTGGCGGTCTCGGTGAGGGAACCGAGCTGTTCCTGCAGCTGCTGGGACTGGCGCACCATCTCGTCGGCGCGGCCCTGCAACGAGTCGAGGAACTGCTGCGGTGTTTGCTCTGCCATGCGGAAAACCCCCGGTGTCGTGCCTGTCGGGGCGCCAGGTGCGCGCCTCGCGCCGGCCGGGTACGACCCGTCGGCACCACGATCGACGATCGCGGCGCCCGGACGGTTCCACGCGCGTGCACCGCGCACACCGGAACCCCAGAGCTCCCCCGGGAGGAGAGCGAACCCACCGGCACGAGCGCCCCCAGCGCTCGGCGCCCATCCAACATCCCGCGGCGCGCCGAGGTCAACGCGGGGTCGTGCGGAACGTGTGCGGAACGTGTGCGCGGCGGGTGGTGCACTGGAGCGCAGCGACCGGCACTGTGGTCCGTCCGCCGGTCGGGAGCCGCGCGGTGAGCGGCCGGTTCGTCGGCTGGGGGTGGGCGAACCGAGCCGTTCACCGGCCCGGTCCCCGTGCGCCTCAGGCCGCGGGGTGCAGGGCGCGGAGGCGTCCGGCGACCAGGCGGCTGCGGACGCCGAAGCCGAGCGCGACGACCGGCAGGGCGGCGAGGGTGAGGACGCCGAGCGGGGCTTGGCCGCTGAGCAGCGCCGCGCCGAGACCGAGGATGCCCAGCACCAGCAGCAGATTCGCGCGGGCGAGCCGTCCGCCGACCGGCACCGGCGGCTCCACATCGGGGTACCCGTGCCGCCGCCGCGCGAGGGCGAACCCGGCGCCGACGGCGAGGAACGCGTGCCCGGCCACGACCACCACGACCGGGACCCAGCCGAGCAGGTCGAGCCGACCGCTGCCGAGCCCGCCCGCGAGGACCAGCCACCACCCGGCGGCGAGCAGCGCGGGCGGCCAGATCCCCAGCCGGGCGCGCCTGCGCCGTTCCGCGTCCCGGGAGGGCAGGTGAACGCCGAGCAGCGCGAGCCCCAGCAGCGGTGCGAACAGCGCCCAGCCCAGCGGCGCCCACTCACCCGCCGATGCGACCACCACGTTGCTGCCCCGGTTGTCGAGCTCGCGGCGTTCGACCGGTGCGGGGGTCGTGGTGTTGTCCGGGGTGAGGTCGGAGTACTTGAAGGTGCGCTGCTCGGTGCGCCCGTCGTCCCAGCGGATCGTCGCCTCGCAGCGCCACCACCAGCCGAGACCCGACGCGCTGATCGGCCCGACCCGCGCGCAGCCGGTGGCCAGCGCGGTGCCGCGCTCGGTGGGCGTGCCGTCGGTGCCGGTGATGCCGGTGGCGCCCATGACGGTGGCGAACACGAGCAGCACCAGCAGCCGCACCGCGAGCTGCGCGGCGATGCCGCCGGCCCTGCGTCCCGGCGAGTGCTCCGCCGCGTCGCGTTCGCCGCGTTCGTCGCGCGGTGCGGGCGGTTCGCCGTGCCCGGGCAGCATGTCGTCGGAAGGTCGCACGTCCAGTCCTGTTCCCCCAGAGGCCGTTGCGGCGCCGAACCTAGCACGCGCCGCCGCGCCGTTCCGGTGGCTGCGCGGCTCCCCGCGGGTGAACGACCCGTTCGCCGGAGCAGGCCGTTCACCCGGGGTGGATCAGCGGGCGCAGAGCACTTCGACGGCGGTCTCCGCGTCTCCTTGGAAGGCCATGTCGAGGAAGTAGAGCTTGTCGGCGAGTTCGCCCAGCTGCTCCTTCATCACCTCCACGCGCGTCTCGCTCTGGGTGAGGTGGATGCCGCGCGCGGCCATCGTGATCACGATCGCCTCCGCCCGCCCCGCCGCGGTGATCTCCCATTTCGCTTCGCTCATCCGTGCCTCCCGTGATTCGGATTTCCGTTGGTGCGGAACACCTTCGGAACTTCCCGCCCTGGCACGCAATGAATCTTTCGGGTGAGGGATCTGGCTTGCCGCGGCGGCAACCCGAGAAGCTGCTCCCGAACGGCACAGGAGGTGGCATGAGCACGAGCAGCGCGGTCCCGGTGCGGACGCGCCGAGTGGCGAGCAGATTACGCGATCTGCGGCGGCGCAGCGGACTTTCCGCGCCGGAGGTGTCGCAGGCGCTGGGAATCTCGATGAGCAAGATCAGCCGGATGGAATCCGGGCACCGAGGCCTCAACACCGACGACGTGGCGGCGCTGCTGGGGTTGTACCGGGTTCCCAGCCGGGAGCGGGAGGAGGTGCTGACGCTGGTTCGGAACGGTGCGAGCCCGAACTGGTGGACCATGCCGAGTGGCTCGCTGGAGAAGTACTGGGACGACTTCCGATCTTTCGAAGCGGAAGCGACCACCTTGCGGAGCTACGAAACGATGCTGTTCCCGGGACTGCTGCAGACGCCCGGGTACGTCATGGCCATCGCGCACGCTCTTGCGCCGCACGGCATCGAAGACGACTTGGACAAGCTGCTGGCTCAGCGCACTGCGCGGCAGACTCAGCTGCACAGCGAGCGCACTTTCGAGTTCTTGATCGAGCAGAGCGTGCTCGAACGGGAGGCCGGAACTGCGGAGACGATGCACAGGCAGTTGGAACGCGTATCGGCCGTCGCGACCCGATCGAACGTGAGCGTGCAGATCGTGCCGCACTCCGCTGGGGCGCACGTCGGCCTGGACGGGCCGTTCCTGTACTTGGAATTCGCCGAGCACGCTGATCTCGTCCTCGGGGAGGCCATCGGTTGTGCCTCCTACATCGAGGAGAAGCAGATCGTCGCGGAGCGGCGAGAAGCACTAGGAATGCTGCGCAAGATCGCGCTGCCTCCCGACGAGTCGTTGCGACTGATCGACCGGAAATCCGACGAGTGGCGTCGGCGGAGCTGACGAACAGGAGAGATCGATGCGATCGCACTGGCAGAAGAGCAGCTACAGCAACTCGGTTCAATACTGCGTCGAGATAGCCCACTTGGACGACACCATCGCCGCCCGCGACTCCAAGGACCCCCACGGCGGCGTGTTGCGGATGTCGTCCGCCGCGTGGTCGGCGTTCCTGCACGCGCTCCGCGCGGACCGGTTCGACGGCTGATCTCCGCCGAACGGGCGGAAGTTCGTCCCAGACCCGGCCGCGGCTACCAGCTCGGGGTGGAACCGGGTTCGCACCTCATCGACGCGATGGCGACCGCCCGTTCGCTATCCGACGGCGCCGCCGAGCTCTCGGTGCGCCTCGAACTCGGGCGGGTGGACCGGGAACGAGGCGACCTCGGCCGCGTCGTGCGGCCGCTGCGGCGCAGCCTCGCGCTCGCCGGGCGGCTCGGCGACCGGGACATAGCGGCGAACCTGCGGCTGTTCTTCGCCGAAAGCGCACCTCGGCGCCGCTTCGCCCGACGCGGGGGGGGGCGGCGGCGCCCCCCCCCCCCCCCCCCCCCCCACCCCCCCCACCCCCCCCCCACCCCCCCCCCCCCCCCCCCCCCCGCGGGGCGGGGGCCCCGGAGGCGG
>NZ_JAIUJZ010000035.1:0-5805 GCF_020176775.1 Saccharopolyspora sp. 6M | reverse complement strand
GATCTGATTGGACGAACGGTCCGTTCACTCACGTCTCGGTCGGGTGGGTGGTCGACGGAGCGTCCGGCCTCGCCGCTTCACGGAGCGATCTCGCTCGGGCGGCGTCGACGCCGCTGCCCGCACCTCTGGCGCCACCAGCGGCTCGACGCCGTGCTCGGCGTGCCCAAGAAGGCAGCGGAGGGCCCGTTCGGACTGCCCAACGAGAACCCGTGGGACTGCCTCGGGCACTGGGGCCGGCGCGCTCTGGACCTGCCGGACCCCCGGATCCGGGCCCGGCGTCCTGGTTCGAGCCGACGCTGCCCGAGCTCGGGCCGGTGTTGAGCACGCGACCTCGACCAACGGGATCACCGCGCTGTGGACGGCGGTGGAAGCCGCCCGCACCCTGGGCCTGATCACCTCGCCCGGAGGCCGTTGACGACGAGTTCGACGAGGGTCGGCGCGCGTGCGTCCCACTCGGCTTCGGGGATGCGGGACAGCCCGCCGAGCAGCAGCAGCACGTCGGCGGCGTCGATGTCCGCGCGGAACTCGCCCGCCGCCTCGCCCCGGTCGAGCAGCGCGCCGAGCGCCTCGTCGATGCGGTGGTGCTGGCCCGCGTGCAGGTCCTGCCAGGCCGACGCCTCGATCGCGGCCATCACGCCCCGCTTCACCCGCGCGTACTCGACGAGCCGCTGCAGCCAGCGGGTCATCGCCTCCAGCGGCGCGTGCTCGGCCAGCAGCGGTGGCACCTCGTCGACGAGCTGGCCCAGCTCCTCCCGGTAGACCTCGGCGAGCAGGTGCTCCCGGGTGGGGAAGTGCCGGTAGAGGGTGCCTTGGCCGACGCCGGCCGACTTGGCGACGGCGTGCAGCTTCAGCTCGGCCGCCGCACCGTTGGACCTGCTCAGCGCGTCGCGCGCGGCGTCGACGATGCGGTCGCGGTTGGCGGCGGCATCGGAGCGCAGTTCTCGGTCGGCCACGGTGCTCCCTTCGGTGGGCTTCCTCCGGCGGACAATCGGACAGTTGTCCGATACGGTGACGACCGCAACCGGACAACTGTCAGCTTAGACCTGGAGCCAGTGGGATGAACGGGCCGAACGACAAGATCATCGCCATCACCGGGGCCAGCAGCGGGATCGGCGCCGCCACCGCGCGGGAGCTCGCCGCCCGCGGCGCCACCGTCCTGCTCGGCGCCCGCCGCACCGACCGGCTGGACGAGCTCGTCGCGGGCATCCGCGCCGACGGCGGACGGGCGGAGGCGCTCGACGTCGACGTCACCCGCCGCGCCGACCTGCAGCGGCTCGTCGACCGGGCCGTCGAGGGCTACGGGCGCCTCGACGTGCTGGTGAGCAACGCGGGCATCGCGCGCGTCGCGCCCATGACCGACCTCGACGTCGACGACTGGGACGCCATGGTCGACGTCAACCTGCGCGGCGTGCTGCACGGCATCTCCGCCGCGCTGCCGCTGTTCCACCGCCAAGGCCGCGGGCACTTCGTCACCACCGCGTCCACCTCCGGCCTCAAGATCGTGCCGACGCAGGCCGTCTACGCGGGGGTCAAGAACGCGGTGCGCACCACGATGGAGGCGCTGCGCCAGGAATCCACCGACGGCTCGGTGCGCACCACCACCATCTCGCCCGGCTACGTCCGCACCGAACTCGTCGACCACGTCGAGGATCCGGCGCAGCGCGCGCAGTACCAGCGGCACATGGCCGAACTCGGCATCGGGCCCGACGCCGTCGCCCGCGCCATCGCGTTCGCCGTCGAACAGCCGGACGACGTGGAGATCGGCGACATCGTCCTGCGGCCCACCCGGCAGGGCTGACCGCGCCGGGCTCGAACGCTCAGGCGCGCTTGGATGAACGTCGGTCGGAAGGCGGCGAGTTCAGACGAACGAACAGTAGTGATCGCGATCACGCGCTTCCCAGACTTGGGCACCCCTGCCAACGGAGCTAGGAGAGCCCATGCCAGTGCAGACCGAGCACGACCCCCGGCTCCAGAAGACGCTGACCACCCGGCACCTGCGGATGCTGGCCCTGGGCGGCGTCATCGGTGCCGGGCTGTTCGTCGGGTCCAGCGCGATCATCGTCGAAGCCGGGCCCGGCGCCTTCCTCACCTACGCCATCACCGGCGTCCTGGTCTTCCTCGTGATGCGGATGCTCGGCGAGATGGCGTCCGCCAAGCCCACCACCGGCTCGTTCACCGACTACGCCGGGATGGCGCTGGGCCGCTGGGCGGGATTCACCACCGGCTGGTTGTACTGGTACTTCTGGGTCATCGTCGTCGGCTTCGAGGCCGTCGTCGGCGGCCAGATCATCCACGGCTGGGCGCCCGCGCTACCGGTCTGGGCGGCCGCGTTCGGGCTGCTGGTGGTGATGACCGGGGTGAACCTCCTGTCGGTGAAGACCTTCGGCGAGGCCGAGTACTGGTTCGCGGGCATCAAGGTCGCGGCGATCCTGGTGTTCCTGCTCGTCACCGGGCTCTACGTGCTGCACCTGTGGCCCGGGTCCACCGCCTCCCTGACGAACCTCACCGCGCACGGCGGGTTCCTGCCGCACGGCGTCGGCACCCTGTTCAGCGGAGTCGTCGTGGTCATCTTCGCGATGACCGGGGTCGAGGTCGTCACCATCGCCGCCGCCGAATCCGAGGAGCCCGGCCGCAACATCCGGCGCGCGGTGAACAGCGTGGTGTTCCGCATCCTGTTCTTCTTCGTGAGCTCCACCCTGCTCATCGTGATCGCACGGCCGTGGAACACCTTCACCGCCGGGGAATCCCCGTTCGTGGCGGTCTTCGACACCATCGGCATCCCCGGGGCCGGGGTGGCGTTGCAGGCGGTGATCCTGGTGGCGGTGCTGTCGGTGCTCTACACCTCGTCGCGGCTGCTGTTCGTGCTCGGCGCGCGGTGGGGACGCCCCGGCGTGGATGCACCGGGTCAACTCGCGCGGGGTGCCCGCGGCCGGGGTCCTGTCCTGCACGGTGGTCGGGTACGGCTGCGTGGTGCTCTCGGCGCTCTCGCCGGACACCGTGTTCCTGTTCCTGATCAACTCGTCCGGCGCGGTGTTCCTGTTCGTGTACCTGATGATCTGCCTGTCACAGCTGGTGCTGCGGCGGCGCTGGGAGCGCGAGGAGCCGGAGGTCTTCCAGATCCGGATGTGGGCCTATCCGGTGTTGCCGCTGCTGGTGACCGGGGCGATCGTGGCGGTGCTGGTGGCGATGGCGTTCAGCTCCGACGCGGGCACGCGCACGAGCCTCTACCAGAGCCTGCTGGCGTGGGGCGCGTTCCTCGCGATCTTCGGGCTGCGGTCGACGTTCGGGCGGCGCCGCGCGGCCGTGCTGGATGCGTCCCGGCGAGTTAAGAATTGATTTCGGCGAGCGCCGGAATTGTCCTGTAGGCACGCTGAATGGGGGTCCCGGCATTCTTGCCCGCCGGATTGAACACTCCGCCGGAGGTCCCCCGTCGGGTGGACGGAAGTGGAACTCAGGGTGTCGGGAAACCCCTCACCAGTCACTCGGCAAGCCTCTGGCCTGCGAGTTCCTCCGCTGGGCGTTGACCTAGGAAAACAGGTACTGTCTGCGACGTTCATTACACTTTCTCTGCGGAATGCTGCTCGATTCGGGTGAGGCGGTGTGGATCTTGACAACGGAGCGTGTGCGCCGCACCATTCCGTCCCAAGCATCGGAACGGGTTGCGCGGGCCGCCGGAACGTGGTCGCCCGACCCGGTGTGCCCTGAGAAGGACCCTCCACGCCGGCGAATCCGCGCATCGAGGCGAACCCCCGAGCGTCCGGAACGGCGACCCCGAGGAGTCGCGAGCAACCGCGCAGGCCGACCGCGTGGACGAGCAGAACGGAAATTCCGGACACAGTGAGCCAAGAAACCCTCCAGACCGGCGGCGATCCGAACGGGAAGCAGCCCGTCGACGCCGGAGACGCCGGCTACAGCAAGTCGCTGAAGGCGCGGCACATCAACATGATCGCCATCGGCGGCGCGATCGGCACCGGCCTGTTCCTCGGCGCGGGCGGCAGGCTCGTGCAGGCCGGGCCCGCGCTGGCCATCGCCTACGCGGTGTGCGGGCTGTTCGCGTTCTTCGTGGTCCGCTCCCTCGGCGAGCTCATCCTCTACCGCCCCTCGTCCGGCGCGTTCGTGTCCTACGCCCGGGAGTTCATGGGGGAGAAGGGGGCCTACACCGCCGGGTGGATGCACTTCCTGAACTGGTCCACCACCGGCATCGCCGACATCACGGCCATCGCGCTCTACGCCCACTTCTGGGCGCTGTTCTCCCCGGTCCCGCAGTGGGTGCTGGCGCTGATCGCGCTGGGCGTCGTGCTCGCGCTGAACATGGTGTCGGTGCGGCTGTTCGGCGAGATGGAGTTCTGGTTCGCCATCGTCAAGGTCGGCGCGCTGGTGCTGTTCATGCTCATCGGCATCTACCTGATCGTCACCGGCCACGCCATCGACGGTCACCAGGCCGGGTTCTCGGTGATCTCCGACAACGGCGGGGTCTTCCCCTCCGGGATCGTGCCGGTCGTGCTGATCATGCAGGGCGTCGTGTTCGCCTACGCCTCCGTCGAGCTCGTCGGCGTCGCCGCCGGTGAGACGGAGAACCCCGAGAAGATCATGCCCAAGGCGATCAACTCGATCATGTGGCGGATCGGGATCTTCTACGTCGGCTCCGTCGTGCTGCTCACGATGCTGATGCCGTGGAGCTCCTACAAGGACGGCGAGAGCCCCTTCGTCACCGTCCTCGCCAACCTCGGCGTCCCCTACGCCGGGGACGTGATGAACCTCGTGGTGCTCACCGCCGCCATGTCCAGCCTCAACTCGGGGCTGTACTCCACCGGCCGCATCCTGCGGTCCATGTCGCTGGCCGGCTCCGCGCCGAAGTTCACCGGCGCGATGAACAAGAGCCAGGTGCCCTACGGCGGCATCCTGCTGACCTCCGCGGTCTGCGTCGTCGGCGTCGGGCTCAACGCGGTCGTGCCGGAGCAGGCGTTCGAGATCGTGCTGAACTTCGCCTCGATCGGCATCCTCGCCACCTGGGCGATCATCGTGCTCAGCCACCTGCTGTTCGTGCGCAAGGCCAAGCGCGGCGAAGTGGAGCGGCCCGGCTACCGGCTGCCGTTCTCCCCGTACATCGAGTACGTCACGCTGGCGTTCCTGGCCTCCGTCGTGGTCCTGATGGGCTTCGACGAGACCGGGCAGATCACCCTGATGGCGCTGCCGGTGATCCTGATCGCGCTGGTCGTCGGCTGGTACTGCGTCCGCGGCCGCATCGACATGTCGAAGATGGAACGCGAGTAGTCCAGGCGACCTCCCGAGCGGGGGGGGGGGGGGGGGGGGGGGGCGGGGGCGCCCCCCCCGGGGGGGGGGCGGGGGGGGGGGGGGGCCCCCCCCGGCGGGGGGGGGGGGGCGCGCGGGGGCGGGGGGTGGTGCTGCGGCCGCGGGCGCTATCGCTATTTCTTCTCTTGTTCGGGGGGGGGCGCCCCCGGCGGGGGGGGGGGGGGGGGGGGGGGGGGGGCCCCCCCCCCCCACCCCGTTGTCGTTCCGCCTCCTGCGCGTGATCCACATCGGCTAGGGTCGGCGCCCATCGGCGGCCCGGGTGGGTCCGGGCGGGCACCGCGGAGGGACGGATGGACGACGCGGCTCCGAAGCTGCTGGGCGGGCGGTACCGGCTGGGCAGGCGCCTGGGACGCGGCGGCATGTCCGTCGTCCCCCCCCCGGGGGGCCCCCCGCGGGGGGGGCCCCGGGGGGGGGGGTGATTTAGGGCCCCCCCGGGCGCCCCCCCCCCCCGGGCGCGGGGGGGGGCGGCGCGGGGGGGGGCGCGGGGGGGGG
>NZ_JAIUJZ010000034.1:9673-22476 GCF_020176775.1 Saccharopolyspora sp. 6M | reverse complement strand
GGCTTGTCCGTCGTCCACCGCGCGGTGGACACCCGGCTGGGGCGACCGGTCGCGGTGAAGATCTTCCGCTCCGACGCGGACGAAGCCTCCCGGCGGCGCTTCGAGGACGAGGCGCGGCTGCTGGCGCGGCTGAGCCACCCCGGCCTGGTGGCCGTGCACGACGCGGGCGCCGAGTCCGGCGACGGCGATCCGTACCTCGTCATGCAGCTCGTCGAAGGCCGGACCCTCAGCGCCGCCCTGCGGGCGGGCGCGTTCGAGACCGAGCAGGTCGTGGAGCTGGGCCGGCGGCTGGCCGAGGTGCTGGCCCACGTGCACGCCAACGGGATCGTGCACCGAGACGTGAAGCCCTCCAACGTGCTCATCACCGACGAAGGGCGGGTCTTCCTCGCCGACTTCGGCATCTCGCGGCTCGTGCACGCCGTGGGGCGGGTGACCGACTCGGGCGTGATCATGGGCTCCGCGCACTACATGGCGCCCGAGCAGGTGCGCGACGAGGACGTCGACCACGCCGCGGACGTGTACGCGCTCGGGCTCGTGCTGCTGGAGTGCGCCACCGGGCGCGCCGAGTACGACGGCACCAAGACCGAGGCCGCGGTGGCCCGGCTGACCCGCGAACCCCGCATCCCGGACTGGCTGCCGGACCCGCTCGCCGAGGTGCTGCCGGCCATGACGGCGTACGACCCGGAGCGGCGGCCCTCCGCCGCGCGCTGCGCGCGGCTGCTCGCCGCCGGAACCGCGGAGACCGGGGGCGGCGGGGACGCCGCTGCCACCGCGGACACCGCCGCCGCGGGGGACGCGGGCACCCCCGTGGGCACCTCGGACGCGGTGGTGCCGCGACGGGACTCCGCCGACACCGCGGAGCACGGCGCGGACCCCGTCCCGCCGCGCCCGCGCCGCCGGCGCGCGCTCCTGCTCGGCACTGCGGGCCTGCTGCTCCTGCTGCTCGGTGGCGCCGCCCTGCTGGTCCCCGGGGCGGACGTCCCGGACCGGCCGGTGCTCCCGCCCGAATCCGGGCCGCCCGGCGCGGAGCGGCTGCCCGCGGACCTCGCGGACCTGGACGGGCTGGTGCGCGGATGAAGCGTGCGATGTGGACGGTGCCCGCGCTGCTGCTGCTCGCCTCCTGCGGCGCCCCGGCGCCGCCGATGGCGCCCGAGGTGCGCGCGGACCTGCTGGCGGCGGTCGCCGAGGTCCGGGACGCCGCGCAGCGCCACGACCGGACCGCCGCCGAGGACGCGCTCGCCGCGCTCACCCGGGAGATCGCCGCCGCGCAGGCCACCGGCGGGCTCGACGCCGCCTACGCGCACGACCTGCTCGCGGCCGCCGACCGGATCGCCGCCGACGTCGCCACCTTCCCGGAACCCGAACCGCCCGCCCCGGTCGTCGTCACCGTGCCGGGGCCGCCGGTGCCCGTTCCCCAGGAGCCACCGCCGGGGGCCGCGGTGCCGCCGCCGGTGCCCGCGCCTCCGCCGCCCGCCCTCGGCGACGTGATCGAGGCCGTGATCGACGCCGCGGACCGCGATGCCGACGGGGACGACGACGGCTCGCCGGGGAAGGACGAGAGCGGTTCCGGGGACGGGCAGGGCTCCACCGGCAACGGACGGAGTTCGACCGGGAACGGGCAGGGCTCCACCGGCAACGGCGAGGGTGCCACCGGCAACGGGCAGGGCTCCGGCGACGACCGGAGCGAGTCCAGGGGTGGCGGGGGAGTCACCGGGAACGGTCAGGGCGGCTGACCGGTCATCTCCGCCGCGCGGCCCCTCGTGCGGCCTGCTGGGGAGCCGGGAGGGCGCGCGGCACGCCGCTGTCGGGGCTCATCGGTGCGTCCTTCGCGAAGTGGGGCGGGGGCGAGCGCGCACCACCGGGACGACCTGAGGTGACGCGCTCCGATCAAGATCATTTCATTGCCCCGCCGGACGCCCGCCGCGGGGCTCGGGACGGGTGATCGGGAACCGCCGCCGCCGAGTCCGGCTCGGGATCGGTGGCGAGAACGGACCGAACCGGCCGGTAGGTCTTGATCGACTTCGTCGGGACGTGGTATCGGTCTCGCTGTGACCTGCGCGGACGACCCCCGTGTCGCTCAACCGCCCGGAAATCGGACAGATCGGAAGAGTTTTCTGCCAGGTTAGTGCACTTCAGCGCCATTGTTGGTAGTAGTTGCAGCGGCCCCAGTGCTCGTGCACCCCTTGTACGCGCCGCCCCCGGGGTCAGGCGGCGGGATCTTCCCCCGGAACGCCCGCTCGACAAGCCGGACCCGCGTGGAACCCGGTGGGCGGGACTCGGTACCGTCGCCGCACCGATCAAGAGAAACCCCACATCACGGAGGACATGGTGGCCCTTCCCCAGCTGACCGAGGAGCAGCGGGCAGCAGCTTTGGAAAAGGCGGCTGCCGCCCGTCGCGCCCGAGCCGAGCTCAAAGAGCGCCTCAAGCGCGGTGGAACCAGCCTGGCAGAGGTCCTGGACACCGCCGACAACGACGAGGTCTTGGGCAAGATGAAGGTGTCCGCGCTGCTTGAGGCCCTTCCCGGCGTGGGCAAGGTCCGCGCTCAGCAGATCATGGAGCGGCTGGAGATCGCGAACAGCCGCCGGCTCCGCGGGCTGGGTGAGCGTCAGCGCAAGGCGCTGCTCACCGAGTTCGCCGCCGAGTGATCGACACCCGTACCGGTGTCGAGCCGGGGTCGGTCCGCCAGGACGGGCCCCGGCTCACCGTCGTCTCCGGTCCTTCCGGCGTCGGCAAGTCCAGCGTCTTGAACGAACTGCGCGAACGGGCACCGGAGATCTACTTCAGCGTTTCGGTGACCACTCGCCGCCCCCGGGCGGGCGAGGTGGACGGCGCGCACTACCACTTCGTCGGCGTCTCCGAGTTCGAGCGGATGGTCGCCGCGGGCGAGCTGCTCGAACACGCGCGGTACGCGGGCAACTGCTACGGCACTCCCCGCGGCCCCGTCGAGGACGCGCTCGCCGCGGGCCGGGACGCCGTGCTGGAGATCGAACTGCAAGGAGCCCGGCAGGTCCGCCGGTCGATGCCGGAGGCGCGGCTCGTGATGCTGCTGCCGCCGTCCTGGGAGGAGCTCGTGCAGCGCCTCACCGGCCGCGGCACCGAGGATCCCGAGGTGGTCGAGGCCCGGCTGCGCACCGCGCGCGAGGAGCTGGCCGCCGAACCGGAGTTCGACGACACCGTGGTCAACGCCGACGTGCGGTCGGCGACCAGCGAATTGATACGATTGGTGACCGGTCGCCGGGTCTGAGCCCCGCGCTCGGACGCCGGGTCGGCGCCCGCCGCCAGCCACCGCTGTCCACGCACCGGCGTCCACCGCCTTCTTCGTTCAGAGCAGGAGCCACCACGTGACCACCCCCAACGCGCTCGCCGCCCTCAACAGCCGGTCCTCGCTGACCTCCCCCGAGGGCATCACCAGCCCGCCGATCGACGACCTGCTCGAGCAGGTCAGCTCGAAGTACGCGCTGGCGATCTACTCGGCCAAGCGCGCCCGCCAGATCAACGACTACTACGCCCAGCTCGGCGAGGGCCTGCTGGAGTACGTCGGCCCGCTGGTGGAGCCGGGCCCGCGGGAGAAGCCGCTGTCCATCGCGCTGCGCGAGATCCACGCCGGCGTGCTGGAACACACCGAAGGCGAGTGAGCCGAGAAGTCCCGTGACTCAGCAACCTTCCGGGGAGCGCCCGCGGGTCGTGCTCGGCGTCAGCGGTGGCATCGCCGCCTACAAGGCGTGCGAAGTGCTGCGGCGGTTCACCGAATCCGGCCACGACGTGCGGGTGGTGCCCACCGAGGCGGCGTTGCACTTCGTCGGCGCCGCGACCTTCGAGGCGCTGTCCGGGCACCCGGTGCGGACCGGCGTGTTCACCGACGTCGACCAGGTCCAGCACGTCCGGCTCGGCCAGGAAGCCGATCTCGTCGTCGTCGCGCCGGCCACCGCGGACCTGCTCGCGCGGGCCGCGCACGGCCTCGCCGACGACCTGCTGACCTCGACGCTGCTCACGGCCCGTTGCCCGGTGCTGGTGGTGCCCGCGATGCACACCGAGATGTGGGAGCACCCGGCGACGCGGCAGAACGTGGCCACGTTGCGGGCCAGGGGAGTGGTGGTCGCGGAACCGGCCAGCGGTCGGCTCACCGGCAAGGACACCGGCAAGGGCCGATTGCCGGACCCGGTGGAGATCGTCGACCTGGGCAGGTTGCTGCTGTCCTCGGCCGCGGCGCTGCCGCGGGACTTGGAAGGCCGCCGCGTGGTGATCTCCGCGGGCGGTACCCGGGAACCCCTCGACCCGGTGCGCTACCTGGGCAACCGCTCGTCGGGGCGGCAGGGCTACGCGCTGGCCCGGGTGGCCGCGCACCGCGGCGCCGAGGTGGTGCTCGTCTCCGCGCACACCGCCGACCTGGTGGAACCGGCCGGGGTGCGGGTGGTGCACGTGGGCACCGCGGAGCAGCTGCGCGAGGCGGTGCTCACCGAGGCGGACGGGGCGGACGCGGTCGTGATGGCCGCCGCCGTCGCCGACTTCCGGCCGGTGGACCTCGCCGAGCACAAGATCAAGAAGGTGGACGCGGATCCGCCGCCGGTGAAGCTGACCCGGAACCCGGACATCCTCGCCGAGCTCGTCGAGCGGCGCCGCGACGGCCGGATCCAGGTCGGCGCGGTCGTCGGCTTCGCCGCCGAGACCGGCGATCCGGACACGACGGTCCTCGAACACGGCCGCCGCAAGCTCGGCCGCAAGGGCTGCGACCTGCTCGTGGTCAACGCGGTCGGTGACGGCAAGGCCTTCGAGATGGAGGACAACGCGGGCTGGCTGCTGTCCACCGACGGCACCGAGACACCGCTACCGCACGGCGCGAAGTCCCTGCTCTCGGCCCGGCTGTGGGATGCTGTGACGCGGCGGTTCGAGCAGGGCTGAGCCCGGGCCGCACCCGTTCCCAGGGGGTGGACCGTGCGGCGGCTGTTCACCAGCGAATCGGTGACCGAAGGTCATCCGGACAAGGTGTGCGACGCGATCAGCGACGCGGTGCTCGACGCGCTGCTCGCCCAGGACCCGCTCTCCCGCGTGGCGGTCGAGGCGATGGTCACCACCGGGCAGGTGCACGTGGTCGGCGAGATCACCACCGAGGCCTACGTGGACATCCCGGGCCTGGTGCGGCGGCGGGTGCTGGAGATCGGCTACGACTCCTCGGCGAAGGGCTTCGACGGGAACTCCTGCGGGGTGAACGTCGCCATCGACGCGCAATCCCCGGACATCGCCCGCGGCGTGGCGCGGGGCTACGAGTCCCGGGTGCGGGGCGTCGACGACGAGGTGGCCCGCCAGGGAGCGGGGGATCAGGGGATCATGTTCGGCTACGCCTGCGACGAGACCCCGGAGCGGCTGCCGGTGCCGATCGCGCTGGCGCACCGGCTGGCCCGGCGGCTGGCCGCGGTGCGCAAGGACGGGCTGCTGCCGCACCTGCGCCCGGACGGCAAGACGCAGGTGACCATCGCCTACGACGGGGACCGGCCGGTGGCCCTGGACACCGCGGTGCTCTCCGCGCAGCACGCGGACGGCGTGGACGAGGCGCGGATCGACGCGGAGCTGCGGGAACTGGTGCTCGGCCCCGAGCTGGCCGCGCTGGACCTGGACGTCTCGGCGGCGCGGACGCTGGTGAACCCGACGGGCCGGTTCGTGCTCGGCGGGCCGATGGGCGACGCCGGGCTCACCGGGCGCAAGATCGTGGTGGACACCTACGGCGGGGCGGCCCGGCACGGCGGCGGCGCCTTCTCCGGCAAAGATCCGTCCAAAGTGGATCGATCTGGCGCTTACGCGATGCGCTGGGTCGCGACCAACGTGGTCGCCGCCGGGCTCGCCCGGCGCATCGAGGTCCAGGTGGCCTACGCCATCGGCACCGCGGCGCCGGTCGGGCTGTTCGTGGAGACCTTCGGCACCGAATCCGTTGCCCCGCAACGGATCCGGGCCGCCATCGATGCCGTCTTCGACCTGCGCCCCGCGGCGATCATCCGCGACCTCGGGCTGTTGCGGGTCCGCTACGCGCCCACCGCCGCGTACGGCCACTTCGGACGGACCGACGTCGAGTTCCCCTGGGAGCGCGCCGACCGGGCCGACGCGCTGCGCGCCGCCATCTGATCATTCCCAGCCGTGCACCGAGAACGCGGGACCGCCGCCCAGCGCGCGCAGGCCCACCGCCGCGTACCCGATCATCGGCTCCGGCAGCGCGTCCAGCTCGAACCAGCCGAGCTCGTGGCACTTCTCCGGCTCCCGGTTCACCGGCTCACCGGACCAGCGCGAGGTGCGGAAGAAGAAGCCGAACCGCGGTTCCTGGCCCGGCCCGGTGATGTGCACCGAGTGCACGTGCACCAGGTCGGCCGGGTCGATCCGCACCCCGACCTCCTCATCGGCCTCCCGCACCGCGGCCGAGAGCACGTCCTCGCCCGCGTCCACCTTGCCGGACGGCAGGTGCCAGCAACCGTCGAAGGCGTCCCCGCGGCGCTTGCTCAGCAGCACACGTGAGCCGCGGAGCAGCGCGACGTGGGCGTCGACGAGATGGCGGTCGGGCATGCGCGCGGATCCTCACCGTCGTGCGGAGAACGAGCCCCGAGCCTACGAGGCGGACGTGAGCACCGACATGTCGCGGGCCGTCCGGCGCGGTCGGTGTGCCACCATTCCAGGCGGAAGAAGAACGGCTGGCGAGGAGGAGACGGTTCGATGTGCGGTGGTCAACGCCATAGCGGGTTCCGCCCGCAGCGCGTCGCGGGTGGAACGCCCCGCCGCCCCGCCTGAACCGGGGCCGTCCCGCACCACCGAATCCGCAAAGGAACCACCATGCTCCGGGTCGCCGTGCCCAACAAGGGATCGTTGAGCGGTCCCGCCATCCAGTTGCTCTCCGACGCGGGCTACCGCGTGCACCGCGAGCACAAGGCGCTGTTCGCCACCGACACGGCCAACGACGTCCAGTTCGTCTTCCTGCGGCCCACCGACATCGCCCGCACCGTCGGGAGCGGGGTGCTCGACGTCGGCATCACCGGCCAGGACCTGTTGCAGGCGGCCGGAACCGACGTGAGCACGACCGAACTGCTGCCGCTGGACTTCGGGGTGTCGCGGTTCTTCTTCGCCGCCCCCACCGGGCGGCTCGGTGCGCTGACCGAGCTCGACGGCAAGCGCATCGCCACCTCGTTCGCGCCGCTGGTCTCGGCCGCCGCCGCGGACCTGGGCATCGAGGTGGAGATCATCGAGCTCGACGGCGCGGTGGAGACCGCGGTCGAGCTGGGGCTCGCCGACGCCATCGCGGACGTGGTGGAGACCGGGGCCTCGCTGCGGGAAGCCGGGTTGCAGACCGTCGGCGAACCGATCCTGCGCTCCGAGGCGGTGCTGGTGCGCGGTACCCGCGACCTGCCCGCGGACAGCGAGCAGGCGATCGAGAAGCTGATCCAGCGGCTGCGCGGCGTCCTCATCGCCCGGCAGTACGTGATGATGGACTACAACTGCCCGACCGCGTCCCTGGACGCCGCCCGCAAGATCACGCCGGGCATGGAGGCGCCGACGGTGTCCCCGCTCGACGAGCAGGGCTGGGTGGCGGTGCGGGTGATGGTGCCGCGCCACCAGGCGCAGACGATCATGGATTCGCTGTGGGCGGCCGGCGCCCGCGCCATCCTCGTCACGCCCCTCGAAGCCTGCCGCCTCTGATCCCGGTCGGGTGAGCGGCCGTCCGGCCACGCCGGTCGGGGCGGCCGCTCGCCTGCGGACTCAGTCCAGCAGCGTGTAGTTCAGGTCCTTGCAGACCCGGCCCAGCGGCACGTCGAGACCCGGGTGCTCCAGCGGCAGCAGCACGTCGGGGGCGTCGGGCAGCGCCGAGGCCGACGGCGGGTCCCACAGGCACAGCGACGGGTTGCCGCCGTCCATCGCCGACCGGTACCAGAGCCCGTCGAGCTCCGGGTAGGCCGCGCGGATGCTGCGCGCCCACGCCTGGGTGCGCTCCTTCGGACCGTTGCTGATCGCCTGGGAGGCGCCGGCGCGGGTCGCCCACAGCCCGGCCAGGTCCAGCAGCCGCAGCGTGCGCCGCGGCCGGAACAGCACCAGGTGCGGTTTGCGGGTGCGGCGGTCCACCGTGGAGGTGGCCTGGAAGACCTCGGCGATGCAGGTGCGCACCGACAGCGAGAAGTACAGCACCCCGTGCTCGCGGGTGACCGTCGGCCCGCCCTGGGTGTTGGGCAGGTGCGGGTCGAAGCGGGCGTGCGGCAGCGGTCCGGCGTAGCGGAAGCTGTCCCACTGCTGCGGGTGGTTGCCGCCGGAGGTGAACACCCGGGCGAGCCGGGTTCCCGCGGGCACCGCGATCACGTCCTCGGTGCGGCGCAGCATCGCCTGCAGTACCGCAGGCGCCGGCGGCTGGGGGAGTCTTGCCAACTGGTGTCCTGGTGGGTTCGCGGTGCGGGGCCGGTCAGGCCGGGGTGCCGATCGCCGAGGCGAGGTCGGCGACGCGGCGCGCGCTGCCGCCCGCGAGCAGCCACTCGCGCGGGCTGACGGGGCGGTCGCCGAGCTCCAGGTCGTCCTGCGCGGTCGTCATGAACTTCGCGAGCACCAGCGCGGGCTGGTCCTGCGGCATGCCGGCGAGCACCGTCTCCAGGCCGGGGAGCACGTCGTCGTCGCTGAACTGCCAGGCGGGCAGCCGCCAGCCGCCGCGGTCCTTCCAGCCGATGAGCCGTCCGTCGCCGATGCGGTGCCGGATGCGGCTGGAGTCCACGCCGATGCGCTCGGCGGCCTGGTTGACCGACAGCGCGGTATCGCGCAGCACGGCCTGCTCGGCTACCGTGCGGGCGCGCGGATCGGTCTCGTCGGTGGCCAGCGGTGCGAGGTCGAGCCCGGCTTCCGCGAGGGCTTCGCGCTCGGCGGTGGTGAAGTGCGCTGAAGGATCGACCTGCGGCGTGATGAGCCGCTTCGCTGCGTCTTCCACGAGCGAGAGGAATTCGTTGGCGGTGACCCGCAGTCCTGCCCGGGCCAGGATGGTCTCCAGCGCGACTGTCATGTCTCCAGCGTAGCGCGTTCTGGGCCAAACGTGTGCGCGATCGTGCGCTCCGCAATGGTGAATCACCATATGTAGCAGGCGTGTCGCACAGCGTGCCGCGTCCATCCGGCTGACGGAGGACCCGGGCGAACCTATCGGGCGATGTGGCGGTTCCGGCGGAAAATCCTCGCCCGGAACTGGAAATGATCTCCGTTTTTGCTGGCGAGTCCGCAGTGGATCAGCCGCGACCGTCTCAGATCGCCGAGCGGGAGCGACTGCGCGAGGTGAAGTCCAGGGCCGGACGGGTGGTTCGGTCGGGTAGTGGGCTGGTCGGGGGTGCGGCCTCGGGTGAACGTCGCAGCGGGCGCCCGAGGGCTTGACGGGAACCCGCGGCACGCCGTTCACTGGCCCGTACCGACTGGTCGGTCTTTCGAGTGGGAGCAGTGCATGAGCAAGCGATTCGACGGCCGGGTGGCCATCGTGACCGGCGCCAGCCGCGGCATCGGGCTCGGCATCGCCGAACGCCTGGTGTCCGAAGGCGCCCAGGTCGTCCTCACCGCCCGCAAACCCGAACCCCTGGACGAGGCCGTCGCCGCCCTCGGCGCCGAGCACGCCCGCGGCATCGCCGGCAAGGTGGACGACCCCGACCACCAGGCCGAGGTCGTCGAGCGGACCCTCGCCGACCACGGCCGCATCGACGTCCTGGTCAACAACGCGGGCATCAACCCCGCCTACGGGCCGGTCATCGACGTCGAACCGGGGGTGGCGCGCAAGACCTTCGAGGTCAACGTGCTCTCCGCGCTGACCTGGACGCAGCGGGTGCACCGGGCGTGGATGGCCGAGCACGGCGGTTCGGTGCTCAACGTGTCCTCCGTCGCGGGTCATCGACCCTCGCCGGGCATCGGCTACTACGGCGCGACGAAGGCGATGCTGTCGCTGCTGACCCAGCAGCTCGGCGTCGAACTGGCGCCGAACGTGCGGGTCAACGCCGTGGCGCCCGCCGTGGTGAAGACCCGCTTCGCGACCGCGCTCTACGCCGAGGACGAGGAGGGCGTCACCGGGGCCTACCCGCTCAAGCGGCTCGGCGAGCCGGCCGACATCGGCGCCGCCGCCGCGTACCTGCTCTCCGACGAGGCCTCCTGGATCACCGGGCAGGTGCTCACCCTCGACGGCGGGCTCACCCTCACCGGAGGCGTGTGATGCGGCTGGACGGGGCGGTCGCGGTCGTCACCGGCGGTGGCAACGGCATCGGTGCGGCGCTGTGCCGCCGGTTCGCGGGCGAGGGCGCGTCCGTCGTGGTCAACGACCTCGACGCCGCCGCGGCACGCTCGGTCGCCGCCGAGATCGGCGGGCTCGCCGTGCCGGGGGACGCCGCGACCGAGGACGGCGTCGCCGAACTCGTCGGCACCGCCACCGAGCGGCACGGGCGCATCGACCTGTTCTGCGCCAACGCCGGGGTCGCCGACGAGGGCGGGCCGGAGGCGCCGGAAGCGGCGTGGGCCCGCTCGATGGAGGTCAACGTCATGGCGCACGTGCGGGCCGCGCGGGCGCTGCTGCCGCAGTGGCTGGAGCGCGGCGAAGGCCGGTTCCTGGCCACCGTCTCGGCCGCCGGGCTGCTCACCATGCTCGGCTCCGCGCCGTACTCGGTGAGCAAGCACGCCGCGCTGGCCTTCGCCGAGTGGATGGCGATCACCTACGCCGACCGCGGGATCGTGGTGCAGGCGCTGTGCCCGCAGGGCGTGCGCACCGACCTGCTCGACGGCACCGGCGAGACCGGCCGGAAGCTGCTCGCGGACGCGGCCATCGAACCGGGCCAGGTCGCCGACGACGTGCTGGCCGCGCTCGCCGACGACCGGTTCCTGGTCCTGCCGCACCCCGAGGTCGCCGACTACTACGCGCTGCGCTCCACCGATCCCGCCAAGTGGCACGGCGGCATGCGCAAGCTCCAGCGCGGACTGGACCGATCAGCCGGTCGATAGCCTGGTGGGCGGAGAAGAGGAGGCGCACATGGCCGGCACGGAGGTCCGCACGGCACCGGAGGTCGCCGAGACGGTGCCGCAGCGGTTGCTGGCGGCGGCGACGCGGCTGTTCGCGGAGCACGGGTTCGAAACGACCTCCGTGCAGCAGATCGTGGACGCCGCCGGGGTCACCAAGGGCGCCATGTACCACTACTTCGGCTCCAAGGACGACCTGCTGTACGAGATCTACGCGCGGCTGCTGCGGGTGCAGACCGCGCGGATGGAGCAGGAGGCCGAAGGCGATTCGCCGGTCGCCGAGCGGCTGCACGCCGTCGCCGCCGACGTGGTGGCGACCACCGCGGCCAACCTGGACGACACGGTGATCTTCTTCCGGTCGATGCACCTGCTGCACCCGGACAAGCGCACCGAGGTGCGCGCGCAGCGCCGCCGCTACCACGAGCGGGTGCGGGCGCTGATCGAAGAGGGCCAGGCGGCCGGGGTGTTCCGCGCGGACAAGTCCGCGGAGCTGGTCGTCGACTTCTTCTTCGGCTCCGTGCACCACCTCGGCACCTGGTTCCGGCGGGACGGCGAGCTGACCGGCGAGCAGATCGGCGAGCACTTCGCGGATCTGCTGCTGGCATCCCTGCGGCCATGACCGGTCGCGGGCACGACCGAGGAGCGGCGGTGCTCCTCGATGCGGAGGTGTTGTGTGAAGGCGTGGCGGCTCAACGAGAACGGTGAACCGCAGGACGTGCTCCGGCTCGACGAGGTCGACGACCCGCGGCCGGGTCCGGGGCAGCTGCTGGTGCGGGTGCTGGCGACGCCGGTGAACTTCCCGGACGTGCTGCTGTGCCGCGGCGAGTACCAGATCAAGCCGCCGCTGCCGTTCACCCCGGGCGTGGAGCTGTGCGGCGAGGTCGTCGAGGTCGGCGAGGGCGTCGCGGACTTCAGCCCCGGCGACCGGGTGCTCGGCTCGGCCTCGCTGCCCACCGGCGGGTTCGCGGAGCTGGCGCTGATGGACGCGCCGCGCACCTTCCCGGCTCCGGAGTCGCTGTCCGACGCGGAAGCCGCCTCGCTGTTCATCGGCTACCAGACCGGCCACTTCGGACTGCACCGCCGCGCGAACCTGCGTGCGGGGGAGACGTTGCTGGTGCACGCCGCCGCGGGCGGGGTCGGCTCCGCCGCGATCCAGCTCGGCAAGGCCGCCGGGGCGAAGGTGATCGGCGTCGTCGGCGGGCCGCGGAAGGCCGAAGTGGCCGCGGAACTCGGCGCCGACCTGGTGGTGGACCGGCGCAGCGAGGATTTCGTGCCCGTCGTCAAGGAGTTCACCGGTGGCAAGGGCGCCGACGTGGTGTACGACCCGGTGGGCGGCGAGACCTACGCGAAGTCCACCAAGTGCATCGCGTTCGAGGGCCGCATCCTCGTGATCGGCTTCGCAGGCGGCACCATCCCCACGCCCGGGCTGAACCACGCGCTGATCAAGAATTACTCGATCGTGGGCCTGCACTGGGGCCTGTACAACGAGCGGAACCCGCAGCTGGTGGTGGACGCGCACCGGGACCTGACCCGGCTGGCCGATGAGGGGCTGATCCGGCCGCTGATCAGCGAGCGGCTGCCGCTGGACGCGGTCGCCGACGCGGTCCGCCGGGTCGGCGAGGGCAGCACCGTCGGCCGCGTCGCCTACGACGCCGCGGCGAGCTGACCGGAGGCACCTCGACGAGGCCGGTGGCCCGCGGGCACCGGCGGGCGTGGCGACCCGGCGCGGGGGGGGGGGGGGGGGGGGGGGGGGGGGGGGGGGGGGGGCGGGGGGGCCCCCGGGGGGCCCCCCCCCGGGGGGGGGGCCCCCCCCGCCGCCGGC
>NZ_JAIUJZ010000034.1:0-9664 GCF_020176775.1 Saccharopolyspora sp. 6M | reverse complement strand
GGGTGGCCCGCCCGGGCGACCGCGCCGCCACCGCCGCGGGGGCGAGCCCCCCCGCGCCCCCGCGGGGGGGGGGGGGGCCCGGGGGCCCGGGGGGGGGGGGCCCCCCGGCGCGCGCGCGGGCGGCCGACGGCGTCGCGATCGACCCGGAACGCTTCACCGCGCGCGGCCGGAGGACTAGGTTCCCCCCAGCGTCCTCCGGCCGTGCCGGGGAGCCGACCGCCGCCGCGCAGCTGGAGATCGCATGGCCGACACCGCCGCATCCGCGAAGCAGACCCGGCTGGACCGGGTGCTCAACCTCGTCGAACGGGCGGGAAACCGGCTGCCCGAACCGTTCCTGCTGTTCGCCCTGCTGTTCGTGCTCGTCGCCGTGGTCTCCACCGCGGTCGCCGCGTTCGGCGTCTCGGTGCGGATCCCGGGCGCCGCCGAGGACACGCCGGTGCGGGCGGCGCTGTCCGGCGAGGGGCTGCGGTTCCTGTTCACCGAGATGCCGGCGAACTTCATCGGCTTCCCGCCGCTGGAGACCGTCGTCACGATCATGCTCGGGGTGGGGCTGGCCGAGCGGACCGGGCTGCTCACCGCGCTGATCAGGGCCGCGTTCGGCGGGGCACCGCGCTGGGTGCTTCCCTACGCGGTCGGGTTCGTCGGGATCACCTCCAGCGTGATGGCCGACTCCGCGATGATCATCGTGCCGCCGCTGGCCGCGCTCGTGTTCAAGGCGGCGGGCAGGCATCCGGTGGCGGGGCTGCTCGGCGGGTTCGCCGCCGCGGGCGCCGGGTACTCGACCGCGCCGGTGGTGACGAGCCTGGACGCGCTGTTCTCCGGGATCAGCAACGAGGTCGCCTCGATCCTGCCGGACCCGGGTACGACGGTGACGCCGGTGTCGAACTACTACTTCAACGCGGTGTCCTCGATCGTGCTGGCGCTGCTGGCCGGGTTCCTGATCGACCGGATCATCGAGCCGCGGCTGGTGCGGGCCGGGGTGCCGCGGGAGGAGAGCGGGACCGGGACCGGCGGCGAAGCGCCCGAGCAGCTCACCGCCACCCTGTCCGCCGCCGAGCGGCGCGGGCTGTGCTGGGCGGGGATCGCCGCCGCCGTGCTCGTCGTGGCGGTGCTGGCGCTGGTGCTCTGGGCCGGTTCGCCGCTGCGCAACGACGCGGGCGGGTTCCTGCCGGAGTCGCCGCTGCTGGACTCGGTCACCACGCTGATCTTCCTGGCGTTCCTGGTGCCCGGCATCGCGTTCGGCGTGCCGTCCGGGGCGGTCACCGGCGCCGGGGACGTGCCGAAGCTGATGGCGGCGGCGCTGCGGGACCTGACCGGGTTCCTGGTGCTGGCGTTCATGCTCGGCCAGTTCATCGGCCTGTTCAACTGGACGAACCTGGGCGCGGCGCTCGCCGTCGGCGGTGCCGATCTGCTGCGGGCGCTGGGATTGGCGGGTTTCCCGGCGTTCCTCGGGTTCATGGTGCTGGCGTCGGTGCTGAACCTGTTCATCATCTCCGGGTCGAGCCTGTGGACGCTGATGGCGGCGGTGTTCGTGCCGATGTTCGCGCTGCTGGGCTTCGAACCGGGGTTCGCGCAGGCCGCGTTCCGGGTGGGCGACTCGGCGACGCAGATCATGACGCCGCTCAACCCTTACATGATCATTATCCTGGGCTACCTGCGGCGCTACGAACCGCAGGCGGGGCTCGGCACGCTGGTGGCGCGGATGGCGCCGTTCGTGGTGCCGTTCTGGCTGCTGTGGGCCCTGGTGCTGACCTCCTTCTACTTCGCGGACCTGCCGCTGGGGCCGGGCATGGGCATCAGGTTGTGAAGCGCCGCCGCGGGGAACCCTCCGGGCGCACCGTTCCCGGCGGCAGGAGGCGAGCGCGATGCAGCAGGCGGGTGTCCCGGCCCGGATCGAGGTCGTCGAGGTGGGCCCGAGCGACGGATTGCGGCACGAGCGGACCGCGATCGCCGCACCGGACCGCGTCGAGCTCGTCGAACGCGCCCTCGCCGCCGGACTGCGCCGCATCGAGGTCGCGGCGTTCGGCGCGGACTCCGGCGAACCGGAACGGCTGCTGGCGGCGCTGCCCCGGCCGGACGGGGTGCGGTACCTCGCGCTGGTGCTGGACGAACCCGGGCTCGACCGGGCCGCCGTGGCCGGAGTGGACGAGGTGAACGCGATCGTCGCCGCCACCGACGGCCACGCGGCCCGCACCCGGCGCAGCAGCACCGAGCAGGACCTGGCCCGGTGGGCGGAACTCGCCGCCCGCGCGCACCGCCACGGGCTGCGGCCCATCGCCACGATCGCGGTCGCGTTCGGCTGCCCGCTGGAGGGCGAGGTGTCCGCCGAGCACGTGGCCGCGCTGGCGCGCCGGATCGCCGACGCCGGGCCCGCCGAGATCGTGCTCGCCGACACCGCCGGTATCGGCGTGCCCACGCAGGTGGTGCGGGTGCTGGAACGCGTCCGCGAGGAGGCGCCGGGCGTGCCGGTGCGCTGCCACTTCCACAACACCCGCAACACCGGCTACGCGAACGCCGCCACCGCCTTCCTGGAAGGGGTGGCGGCGCTCGACGCGAGCATCGGCGGGATCGGCGGTTCCGCGACCAGGCCCGGGTTCGGCGGCACCATCGCCACCGAGGACCTGGCCTACCTGCTGACGGGAATGGGAGTCCACACCGGACTCGACGCCGACGAGCTCGCCGCCACCGGCACCTGGCTCGGCGAACGGCTGCACCGCGAAGTCCCCGCCATGCTGGGGAAAACTCGTTGATTCGTTACTTCTGCTGCTGAGTGGGTCGGGTGGCGGAACCTCAGCGGGACCCTCGCTGCGGGATCGTTTTCACCGGTGGCTCCGCCACATGAGAAAACGCTGTCCTCGCGAGGGTCCCGCTGAGAACCCGCGGGTGGTCGGTCTGCGTGAGTGGTCTCCGCTCATCGGCTTCGCCGCTGACAGGAAACGGACACGATCCGCGGCGCAGATTCGGAGGACCGATGCCCCGGGATCAGAACAGGACGCGGGTGAGGCCCTGGGCGACGCAGGCCGGCTTCTCCGCGCCGTCGATCTCCACCGTGGACTCGACGGTGAGCTGCACGCCGCCGTCGATCTCGGTGACCTCGGCGAGCCGGGTCCGGGACCGCACCCGCGCCCCGACCCGCACCGGGTTCGGGAACCGCACCTTGTTCAGCCCGTAGTTGATGCCCATCTTCACGTTCTCGAACCGGTAGGTCTGCGCGTTGAGCGCGGACAGCAGGCTCAGCGTGAGGAAGCCGTGCGCGATGGTGCCGCCGAAGGGCCCCTGCTGCGCACGGTCGGTGTCGACGTGGATCCACTGGTGGTCCAGGGTCGCGTCGGCGAACCCGTCCACCTGCTCCTGGGTGATGGTGAGCCAGTCGCTGGTGCCCAGCTCGGACCCGGTGGCCGCGCGGACTTCATCGGCGCTGGTGAACACGCGCATGGTCGCTCCTGTTCGAGGGGTTCTCAGGCGGGGAGGTCGGCGAGTTCCGCGATCCTGGCGCGGTGGCGGTCCGCGGTGCCGAAGGTGAGCTGGGCGCTCTTGGCCCGGCCCAGGTAGAGGTGCACGGGGTGCTCCCAGGTCATGCCGATGCCGCCGTGCAGCTGCAACGATTCCTCGGCGGCGAGCACCGCCAGGTCGGAGCAGTACGCCTGCGCGAGCGCGACGGACAGCTCGGTCTCGCCGTCCGGTTCCTCGCGGGTCAGCGCGTCGGCGGCGGCCCGCGAGGTGGCGCGCGCGGTGCTCACCCCGGACCACAGGTCGGCGAGCCGGTGCTTGACGGCCTGGAACGACCCGATGGCGCGGCCGAACTGGTGCCGGGTCCGCACGTAGTCCACAGTGGAATCGAGGCAGTGCTGGGCGAGGCCGACCTGCTCGGCGGCGAGCACCCCGGCCGCGGTGAGCAACGCCCGGCGCAGCACCGGTTCCGCGTCCGCGGCGATCAGCTCGCCGCGCGCTCCGGACAGCTCCAGGGTGCCGAACCGGCGCGTCAGGTCCAGCGGCGTCACGGGAGTCCGCACGACACCGGGATCGGCGGTGTCCACCAGGTGCAGTCCGGTGCCGTCCGGGCCCCTGACGGGCACCAGCACCAGATCGGCGACCTCCAGGTCGACCACCGCGGTCACCGAGCCGGTCAGCTTCCCGCCCTCGACGCGCACCCCGGACGGGAGCGGCGCGGACGGTGCCGTGGTGAGCCCGACCGCGACCGTCGCCACCCGCGCCCCGGAGGCGATGTCCGGGACCGGGCCGGTCGCCCCCGCCGCGTCGAGCGCGGCCGTGGCCAGCGCGGTCCCGAGGAACGGCACCGGCGCCACCGCCCGGCCGAGCTCCTCGGCGACCACCGCCAGCTCGCGGACCCCGGCGCCCGAACCGCCGGACTCCTCCGGCACCGCCAGCGCGGCCACCCCGAGCTCCCCGGCCAGCGTCCGCCACAGCGCCAGGTCGTAGGGCTCGCCGGATTCGCAGCGGGCGAGCACCGAGCCGATCTCGCAGCGGTCCCGCAGCACGCGACGCACCGCCGCGCGCAGGTCCTCCTCGACCTCGGTGTAGAGCAGGTCGGCGCTCATCGCGGCAGCTCCTTCCACGGCACGTCCTTGTCCGTGCGGATCTCCGGCGGCAACCCGAGGACCCGTTCGGCGATCACGTTGCGCAGCACCTCCGAGGTGCCGCCCTCGATGGAATTGCCCTTCGCCCGCAGGTACCGGTAGCCGGGGCCGCGGCCGGTGAAGTCGACGTTCTCCGGGCGGCGCAACGTCCAGTCGTCGTAGGCGAGGCCTTCCTCGCCGAGCAGTTCCACCTCGAAACCGGAGATCTCCTGGTTCAGCCGGGAGAAGGCCAGCTTCACCGCCGAACCCTCCGGGCCAGGAGTGCCGACCGCCAGCTGCTGGCGCAGCCGCTGCCCGGTGAGCCGGGTCGCCTCCGCCTCCACCCACAGCCGCAGCAGCCGGTCGTGCGCGCCGGGAGTCCGCGCCTCCGGGTGCGCGCGCCACTGCTCGGCCAGCACGCCGATCATGCCGGACTCGCGGCCCGCGCTGCCGCCGCCGATGGCGACCCGCTCGTTCATCAGAGTGCCCATCGCGACCTGCCAGCCCTGGCCGACCTCGCCGAGCCGCTGCGAATCGGGGATGCGCACCCCGTTCAGGAACACCTCGTTGAACTCGGCCTCACCGGTGATCTGGCGCAGCGGCCGCACGTCCACGTTCGGATCGGTCATGTCGCACACGAAGTACGTCAGGCCCTGGTGCTTCGGCACGTCCGGATCGCTGCGGGCCACCAGGATCGCCCACTGCGCGCGGTGCGCGAACGACGTCCACACCTTCTGGCCCTCGACGATCCAGTCGTCGCCGTCGCGCACCGCCCGGGTCGCCAGCGCCGCCAGGTCCGAACCCGCGCCGGGCTCGCTGAACAGCTGGCACCACACCTCCTCGCCGGTCCACAGCGGACGGAGGTAGCGGGCGCGCTGCTCGTCGGTGCCGAAGCGCAGGATCGTCGGCGCCGCCATGCCGAGCCCGATCCCGTTGCGGGACGGGGCGTTGTCCGGTGCGCCGGCGGCGGCGAACTCGGCGTCCACCACCGGTTGCAGCGCCCGCGGCGCGTCCCGGCCGCCGAGGCCCACCGGGTAGTTCACCCACGCGAGCCCGGCGTCGAACCGGGCGCGCAGGAACTCCAGCCGGTCACCGCCGGGATCGTGCTCGGCGAGGAAATCCCGCACCGCGGTGCGCAATTCGTCCGCATCGGTCATCTCAGCACTCCTTCTGCCCCCGGATACCTGAGCAAGCGAACCCCCGACGAGCGGGTGGACGCCCCGCGAGGCGCCCACCCCGGAAGATCAGTCGCGGGGACCGCCCGCCACGTAGAGGACCTGGCCGGAGACGAAACCGGACCGTTCGTCCAGGAAGAACGACGCCGCGTTCGCGATGTCGTCCGGCTCGCCCGCCCGGCCGACGGGGATGGTGGACACGGCCGCCTTCGAGAAGTCCTCGAAGCTCGCGCCGACCCGCTCCGCCGTCGCCTTCGTCATGTCGGTGGCGATGAACCCGGGTGCGATCGCGTTCGCGGTGACGCCGAACTTGCCGAGCTCGATGGCCAGCGTCTTCGTCAGACCCTGCAACCCGGCCTTCGCCGTCGAGTAGTTCGCCTGCCCGCGGTTGCCCAGCGCGGACGTGCTGGAGAGGTTCACGATGCGGCCCCACCCGGCCTCCACCATGTGCTTCTGCACGGCCCGGCTCATCAGGAACGCACCGCGCAGGTGCACCGACATCACCGTGTCCCAGTCCGAATCGGACATCTTGAACAGCAGGTTGTCCCGCAGCACGCCCGCGTTGTTCACCAGCGCCGTCGGGGCGCCGAGCTCGGTGGCGACCCGGTCCACGGCGGCCGCGACCTGGTCGGCGTCGCTGACGTCCGCGCCCACCGCCAGCGCCTTCCCGCCCGCCGATTCGATCGCCGAGACCGTGTCGGCGCAGGCCTGCTCGTCGAGGTCGATCACCGCGACGGCGAACCCGTCCTGGGCGAGCCGCTTCGCGGTGGCCGCGCCGATTCCGCGGGCGGCGCCGGTGACGATCGCGGTCTTGTTCGACATGGGTGGTTCCCTCACTTCGTCGTCGGGGGAGTTCTTCAGCGGTACTGCTTGAGCTCGCGGCGGGCCAGCGAACGGCGGTGCACCTCGTCCGGACCGTCCACGATGTGCAGCGTGCGGGCGTGCGCGTACAGCGAGGCCAGCGGCGTGTCCTGGCTGACCCCGGCCGCACCGTGCGCCTGGATGGCGCGATCGATGATGGACGTGACCATCTGCGGGACCGCGACCTTGATCGCCTGGATCTCGGTGTGCGCGCCCCGGTTGCCGACGGTGTCCATCAGCCACGCCGTCTTCAACGTCAGCAACCGGTTCGTCTCGATCGCGATGCGCGCATCGGCGATCCACTGCTGCACCACGCCCTGGTCGGCGATCGGGCCGCCGAACGCGGAGCGGGCCAGCGCGCGCCGGCACATCAGCGCCAGCGCGCGTTCGGCCATGCCGATGGCGCGCATGCAGTGGTGGATGCGCCCCGGCCCGAGCCGGGCCTGCGCGATCGCGAAGCCCTCGCCCTCGCCGGAGATGATGTTCTCGGCCGGGACTCGTACGTCCTCGAACACGATCTCGGCGTGCCCGCCGTGGTCGCCGTCGTGGTAGCCGAACACGTGCATCCCGCGCTCGATCCGCACGCCCGGCGTGTCCACCGGCACCAGGATCTGGCTCTGCTGCCGGTGCCGTTCGGCGTCCGGATCGGACTTGCCCATCACGATGAGGATCTTGCAGCGCGGGCTCATCGCCCCCGACGACCACCACTTGCGGCCGTTGATCACGTAGTGGTCGCCGTCGCGCACGATGCGGGTGCCGATGTTCGTGGCGTCCGAGGAGGCCACGTCCGGTTCGGTCATGCAGAACGCGGAGCGGATCTCGCCGTCCAGCAGCGGCCGCAACCAGCGCTCCCGCTGGGCGTCGGTGCCGAACTCGGCCAGCACCTCCATGTTGCCGGTGTCCGGCGCCGAGCAGTTGAACACCTCCGGCGCCAGGTGCGGGCTGCGGCCCATGATCTCGGCGAGCGGCGCGTACTGGAGGTTCGTCAGGCCAGCGCCGTGCTCCCCGGGCAGGAACAGGTTCCACAGGCCCGCGTCCTTGGCCTTCGCCTTCAGGTCCTCGATGATCGGCGCGTGCGCCCACGGGTCGCCCGCGGCGGCCAGCTGCTCGTGCAGCACCGGCTCGGACGGGTAGATGTGCTCGTCCACGAACTCCGCGAGCCTGCCGCGGTACTCCTCGGTGCGGGCGTCGTAGCCGAACTCCATGTCATGCCTCCTCGTCGAGAGCGGACAGGCCCTGGGCGACCAGGTGCGGGACCAGCGCCCCGATGTGCTCGAAGCCGTCCCCGACGGTCTGCCCGCGGGTGAAGCGGTAGTGGATGCCCTCGCTGATCACCGCGAGCTTGAAGAAGCCGAACGCCCGGTACCACTCGACGTCGGACAGGTCGGTGCCGCTGCGCTCGGCGTAGCGCTGCCACAGCTCGCGGACCGGCGGGAACCCGTACTCCGGGCCGATGCCCTTCGCGATCGGGTTCTGCTGCACGCCGTCCAGCCCCTCCCAGTACACCGCCAGCAACCCGAGGTCGGTGAGCGGATCGCCGAGCGTGGCCATCTCCCAGTCCAGCACCGCGCCGATCTCCAGCGAGTCGCCGACCAGCACGTTGTCCAGCCGGTAGTCGCCGTGCACGATGCCGGTGCGCCGGGTGGCCGGGATGCGGGCGCCGAGCAGTTCGGCGAGCCGCTCGATGCCGTCGAGGTCCCGGCTGCGGGAGGCGGCGAGCTGCTTGCTCCAGCGCCGCACCTGCCGCTCCAGGAACCCCTCGGGGCGGCCGAAGTCGCCCAACCCCACCTGTTCCGGGTCCAGCGAGTGCAGGTCGGCGAGCACGTCGACCAACCGCATCGACAGCTCGCGCCGCTGCTCGGTGCTGAGCCGCTCGGTCAGCTCGGGGGAGCGGTACACGGTGCCGTCCACGTGCTCCATCACGTAGAACGGGGCGCCGAGCACGTCCTCGTCCTGGCACATCAGGTAGGTGCGCGGCACCGGCACCGCGGTGTCCGCCAGCGCCGACATCACCCGGTGCTCGCGGCCCATGTCGTGCGCGGTCGCCAGCACGTGGCCCAGCGGCGGCCGGCGCACCACCCAGCGCCGCGCGCCGTCACCGACGACGTAGGTGAGGTTGGACCGGCCGCCCTGCACCAGTTCGCCGGTCAGCGGCCCGGTGACCAGGCCGGGCAGCTCCCGGTCCAGGTGCTCGCGCAGCCGGGTCAGGTCGAGTCCGGGCAGGTCGTCGCTCATGTCTCCTCCGCGGTGTCGGGTCCCAGCCGTGGCAGCAGCCCGCGGAGCTCGGCGCGGGTCTTGGCGGCGTCGGTGTGCAGCACCGCGCGCAGGCCGAGCTGCTCGGCGGCCTCGACGTTCGGTGCGCCGTCGTCGACGAGCACGGCCTCCTGCGGGCGCAGGCCGAGCCGGTCCAGGGTGAGCTCGTAGATCCGGGGGTCCGGTTTGCGCAGGCCCACCTCGCTGGAGATGACGGCCAGCTCGAACATCCCCTCCAAGGTCTCCCACGGGTAGTTGTTGCCCCAGCTGTTCGACAGCATCGCCGTGCGCACCCCGGCGGCGCGCAGGTCGGCGACCAGCCGGTGCATCGCCTCGTCCGGGCGCATGTGCGAGAACATCCGCGCCATCAGGCCGTCCGGCGCGACGGGTTCGTCGTCCACGGTGCGCAGCCGGGACGCCAGCAGCCGGTCGAACTCGGCGCCGGAGAGCTCGCCCGTCTCCAGCCGGTGGATCGGCGTGCCTGCGGGGGCGCTGCGGGACAGCCATTCCTTCAGCGCGGCGGAGAACGTCTCCGGCTTGATCCGTTCGGCGCGGGTCCAGGCATCGATCGCGTCCCGGCCCCGCGTGGTGAGGACCCCGCCGTAGTCGAAGATCACCGCTTGGATCGAGGAGGCCATGCACCGGACCGTACCGACTAGCCGGTATGCCCGCTAGACCCTTCCCGCGGATCGTGGTCGGCCTGCTCGAGGGGTGGGGTGGCGGAACCTCAGCAGCCCGGGGGGGGGGGGGGGGTTTTTTGGCCGGGGGGCCCCCCCCCGGGGAAAACAGAGGGAGCGG
>NZ_JAIUJZ010000033.1:0-28706 GCF_020176775.1 Saccharopolyspora sp. 6M | reverse complement strand
GGGTGGCCTGGGGTTGGGGTGGGGGAGCCGACCCATCTGCTCCTGTCTGGTGTTTTTTTTTTCGCCGGTGCCCCCCCCCCCCCCCCCCAAAAAGCTGTCCTCGCGAGAAGACAGCTGAGAACCCGCGGGTGGTCCTGCTGCGTGCGTGGTCGCTGCTCAGCGGCTTCGCCGCTGACAGGCGGGGCGCCGGGCTGGTCAGGTGGGGAAGGCGGTGCGGAGGCGGGCCGCGTGGTCGAGGAGTTCGGGGAGGGTGTCGCAGGTGGTGAACTGCAGGTCGACGAAGGCGTCCTCCACGCCCAGCTCGGCGACCGCGTGCAGGTGCTCGGCGATGTGCTCCACCGAACCCCGCGCGGGGCGGTCCCCCGGCGGTCCGAACTCGGCGTTGACCCGCAGCACCGTGCGCACCGGGTCCAGCCCGGCCTCCCGCGGGTGCTCCCGCAGCGCGGCGAGCTGGCGGCGCAGCGCGTCCAGCGGCAGGGCGATCGCCAGCCACCCGTCCGCGCGGCGGGCGATGCGCCGCAGCGCCGCCTCCGAACCGCCGCCGAGGTACACCGGCACCTTCCGCGTCGGTTTCGGCTGGAACTCGCCGGGGCTGATCGTCCAGAACCGGCCGCGGTGCCGCACCGGATCGGGTCCCCACAGCGCGGCGAGCACGTCGAGGGTCTCGTCCAGCCGGGCGCCGCGCTCCGCCCACGGCACCCCGGCCGCCAGGTACTCGTCCTTGGACCAGCTCAGCCCGAGACCGGCGATGAGCCGTCCCGAGCTGAGCAGGTCCAGGCCGGTGAGGGCGCGGGCCAGCGCGATCGGCGGGTGCAGCGGCGCGCTGAGCGTGCTGGTGCCCAGCAGCGGCGACCTCGTCACCTGCGCCGCGATGCTCAACGTCAGCAGCGGGTCGAGCGCGGCCCGCATCTGCGGCGGCAACGTGCCGTCCCCGCCGGGGTAGGGCGTGAGCAGCCGGTGCGGGGCGTGCACCCGTTCCCCGGCCCACAGGCTCTCGTAGCCCATCGCCTCCGCCTCCGCGGCGACGGTGCGCACGTGGTCGGGGTGGGCGAACGCGCCGAACTGCGGTAGTCCCAGGCCCAGGCGCATCTTCGCGCTCCTCTCCGCGGCAGGCGGATCAGCCGCAGGTCGCCAGCATCTGTTCCAGCGCCGACTTCTCCTCCGCGGTGACCGACAGCCCGTATCCGTGCTTCACGGTGACCCAGTCGGTGGCGTACTCGCACCACGCGGCCTCCACCGGCTTCCACTTCGACGGGTCCTTGTCGCCCTTCGACCGGTTGGAGCTCTTGTCTGCGGCGACGAGCTGCGGCAGGTCCATGTCGTTGGCGAACTGCTCGCGGCGCTCGGCGGTCCACTCGTTCGCCCCGCTGCGCCAGGCGTTGGCCAGCGGAACCATGTGGTCGATGTCCACGTCGGAGTCGTCGGCCACGGTCTCCCCGCTGTAGGTGCTGACCCAGCTGCCGGACGTCGCCTCGCAGGAGTTGTCCACCTGCACGTCCGTGCCGTCGCGGACCAGCACCGCTTCGCGGGTGTTGCAGTTCTTCCCCGCTTCGGGCGCTGGGATCCAGTGCTCGAAGCTCTTGCGCGAGTAGCCGTCCATCGAACCGGCCGGCTTCACCTGGAGGTCCGCGAGCTGCTCGGACGCCGCACCCGCCGATGCGGTGGACGGCGCCCCGGAGTCGGTGGCGAGCACCTTGTCCAGCGCACCGGACTCGAACACCAACCAGCCCAGTCCGATGATCAGTGCGGACACCACGGTGATCCACACCGGCGTCCGCTGCTTCTTCTGTTGTCCTGTCGACATGCTCGCTCCGGCTCCGATGTTGCTGTGCGCAGCCCATTCGATCACGGAGCGCCATCGGGCAGTACCGCCGTGCGCGGGAGATCACGCGGCGGACCGGTAGAGGTCGCGCAGCAGGGCGATCTCGCCGCCGTGGTGGAACAGCTCCCGGTTCAGGTGCAGCACCAGCGTCAGGTAGGTCCGGTCGGCGTGCGGGCCTTCCGCGGGCCCCACCGGTTGCGTCCAGCGCTCGGCGGGCATCGAGCCGATCCCGTCCCGCCACAGCACGTGCTGCCGGTCCAGGTGGGCGAGCGCCGCCGCCGCGGAAGCCGGGTAGTCGTGGTGGTCGATCCGGTACGAGCCGTCGCCGAAGTGGTTCGACACCCGCATCGCGAACACGTGGTCGGCGACGTGGCACAACCGCCACGCGATCGTCGTGAACGGCGGCGGATCGGGAGCGGGGAAGGAGAAGTCGAACTCCCAGCCGCGCCCGGTCTCGCGCACCGACCAGCAGCCCGGGACCGGTTCGCGGAAGTACTCCTCGTCGGTGAGGCCGTCCAGCCGCGGCCGCCACTGCTCCCAGTAGAGGTCCAGCTGGTCCAGCGCCTCGTCGCGGAAGTCCATGCGCGGCAGCGTAATCGGCGCTCCCGGCGCGCCGCCGTCCGGCGAGCCCGCCGACGAGGTGGAGCGCGGCGGTCGTCCCGGAGCGGCCGCGCGGTTCAGGGGTTCAGCCGGTAGCGGGTGCGGGCGTGCTCGCCGTAGGGCGCCGGGTGGACCGTCGCGCGGATGCGCGGGAAGCCGAGGTCGGCGTCGGGATCGGTACCGGGACCGGGGTGCTCGCCCCAGGCGACGTGCACTCCGGTGCCCGGCCGGGCGTGCTCCCGGTCGACCAGCGCGAGCGACAGGACCGTTCCGGCCGGGTCGAAGGAATCGGTCTGGTGGGTGACGCCCACCAGCGCGCCGTCCACCTCGACCCGGTTGCGGGCGTAGCCGTGCACGAAGCCGTCGCCGAGCACCGCCCGCACGTCGGCCGGATCGAACTCCAGCGTGACCTTGGTGCGGCGGACGTCGTCCTTCGCCGCCCGCAGCGCGTCGCGGCCGATGAACTCGTGGTCGAACGAGATCGACCGGCCGTAGCCGAGCTCGTAGGGCGTGCAGTAGTGGTCTTCGATGTCGGGGGAGAAGAAGCTGCCGGTCAGCGGCCGGACTCCCTCGTAGCTGCGCAGCGGCAGGTGCTCGCGGTACCCGGACAGCTCCGGAGCGGTGTAGATCGCCGGGGTCGGGCTCGGGATCCACCCGCTGTCCATGCTGGCCGTCGGGTACGCGAGCCCGCCGACGCGGACCAGGCCGAACCGCTCACCGGCGCGCAGCAGCGCCTCTTCCACGGCCGCGCCGTGCCGCCACTCGCCGAAGAACTCGAAGCCGGGCTGCCCGGCCATCCCGTGCCGCAGGGCGCGGAACCGCCGCCCGCGCAGCTCCACCGGGGCGGTGTGGAAGAACCTGATCGGCGGCAGCGGGCCGCCGAACACCGCTGCCACCAGTTCGCCCGCCAGCGGCCCCTGGACCTGGTACCGGAACAGCCGCGGCGGGCCGCCGCCCCGATGCCGGGAATCGGGGTCGGTGCTGAACTCCACGTCGTACCCGCCGCGCGCACCGTGGTACCCGACCCAGTTCTGCGCGGCGGGCACCCCGCTGAGCAGGTAGCGCTGCTCGGCTTCGCGCAGCAGGATGCCGTCGGTGATGATGTTGCCGTCCGGCGCCACCGGGACGAACTGCTTGGCCCGCCCGACCGCGAAGTCGCGGTAGTCGTTCGCGCTCACCTCGGACAGCAGGCGCGTGGCGTCCGGTCCTTCGACCACAGTGTCGGACATGTGGTGGGAGAGGTCGGACAGCGCGACGGCGGAATGCCAGGCGTGCTGCTCCTGCCGCCAGCCCGCGTGCTCGGGTTCGACGACCGGCGGTGTCCACGGTGCGTCGTCCGGGCGCCACAGCAGGTCGACGGGTGAACCCGCCTCGTTGATGCCGTCTTGCAGGCTGGGTGTCGTCACCCACCGAGGATCGGCCGGGGACCCGCGTGATCGCCACGACGCGGTGCCGATCGGGCCGGAACCTCCACCGCGGTGGCCGGGGGCGGTGGTGTTCCGCTGCGCGAGCGGCCCGCGCGGAGGGAATCCGCCACCGGGTCACATCGGCACCAACCGGCCGTGCGTGATCAGGGATCCCGCCTGCTTGACGCGCCTGCCCCGGATGCTCACCTGGTGGCCGAGGATCCCGGGAATGGCCGCGACCTGCGAGGTCAGGTAGCGGTAGAGGTGCTCGGCGTCCCGGCACACCACGATCGCGACGAGGTTGTGCGCCCCGCTGATGGCACCGGCGTACGCCGTCTCGGCGTGACCGGCGAGCGCCGTCCCCGCCCGTTCCAGGTCCGCGGGCGCGACGCGCAGCAGCAGCGTGGCGTGGAGGTGGAAGCCGAGCTTGTCGGGGAGCAGGTCGACGCCGTAGGCCAGCGCCCCGCACGACCGCAGCACGTCCATCCGGCGGGCCACCCGGTTCGGCGGCCAGCCGGTGGTCGCGGCGAGCTCGGCGCGCGTGGCCCGGCCGTCCTCGGCGAGCGCCGCCAGCAGCGGCGCGTCCGCATCGGACGGGCCGCCCGGGCTCGAACCGGCCGGTCTCGACCTGCCGGGGCTCGAACCGGCCGAGCTCGAACCGCCTGGGCTCGGCTCGTCAGGGCTGGGTTCGCCCGAGGTCGAACCGTCCGGGCTCGGTTCGCCCGAGGCACCGGCGGCGAGGCGGCGGAGCCCGTCCGGTGCGAAATCCGGGGCGAACCCGGTCCACTCGGCAGTGCCGGGCTCGCCGAACGGGTGGAGCAGCAGGTCGATGCTCAGGTCCAGCACGGACGAAGCCCTGGGCAGTCGTTGCAGGAGCAGGTCGTCGTGCCAGGCGCCGACGGGGGAGCGGACGATGCACACGATCTCGGAGCCGCCGGACGCCAGCGCGAGGTAGGCGACGTCGGAACGGCGGGCCAGCGATCCCGCCAGCGGCTCCACCCGGTCCGGCCGGCAGCGGATGCGGGCGAGCCAGCGCGCGTCGCCCGGCCCGCCAGGGCGGACCAGGCCGACGACGCGCACCACGCCGTCGCGGCGCAGCGCCCGGTAGCACCGGGCGGCGGTCTGCTCGGAAACCCCGGCCACGTCGGCGATCCGCCGGAACGAGGCGCGCGGTGAGCACTGCAGCGCGCGGAGGACCTTGCCGTCGACCGGATCGATCATGGCGGGATCGTGCCAGCACGTGCCGGTCGGCCCTCGGCGCCCTCGGCGTGCCCGGCGATCCGGCGGACCCAACGATTCGGCGGACCCGATGATCCGGCGTGCCCGGCGGGTCCGGCGATTCAACGGGTCCGGCGACCCGGCGACCCGGCGATCTGGTGACGGACCGGCGACCCGGTGCCCGACGGACCCCGGCTACCCGGTGCCCCGGCGGCCCTCGGCGCCCGGCGCGGACCCGGCGACCCGGGGCCTGCCGCGGCCGGGCACCTCAGCCCGGGCTGGAGCGGCCGTGGCGCCAGTAGCCGAAGAACGCGATGTCCTGCTTCGGCATCCCGTGCTCCTGGACCAGGTGCCTGCGCAGGCCGGTGGCGAGCTTCGACTCGCCCGCCACCCACGCGTAGCCGCGGCCCGGCCCCGGCGACCACTCCTTCGCCGCGGCGAGCGCCAGCACCCCGGGCACGTCCCCGGAGCCGTCCCGGGCCACCCAGCGCACCCGCGCGCCCGGGGGCGCGGTGACGTCGGAGCGGATGTCGGCGGTCTCGGGAACTTCCAGCACCACGTCGGCGCGCAGGTCGTCGGGGGCGTGTTCGAGGATCGCGAGGATCGCGGGGACCGCGCTCTCGTCGCCGACGAGCAGCTGGTGCCGCGCGTCGTCCGGCGGCAGGTAGCTGACGCCGATGTCGAAGATCCCGGCCGGGTCGCCGGGCCGCGCGCGGCGAGCCCAGTCGGCGGCGGGGGCGTCGTCGTGCAGCGCGAACTCGACGTCGACCTCGCCGCGTTCGGGGCGCCTGCGGCGGATCGTGTAGTTGCGCACCCACGGGCGGCGGGTCTTCGGCAGCAGGAGCAGCTCGGCCATCCACGCGTTCCCGGAGCTGGTGGGCATCCGCAGCCGGTCCTGGCCTTCGCGCGGGAAGAACAGCCGGACCGCCTGGTCGTGGCCGCCGTGGTCGAGGTGTTCGAGCTCGGGGCCGCCGAGGGTGAGGGTGGCGAAGTTCGGCGAGGTGGCGGTGTTCGCCAGCACCTCCACCGTGATCATCGTGCGGTGTTCGGGCGTGCGGATCTTGGGCAGCACGAGTTCGTCCCTTCTGTTCAGAGATCCACGGAGAGGTGGTGGGACGACGCTCGGGACACGCAGGGGTACATCGTGCCGGGTGCGGCGCCGATGTCGTCGCGGTGTTCGGGCTCGCCGGTGAGGACGACGAGTTCGCAGCTGCCGCAGACCCCTTCGCGGCAGCCGCTCGGCACCGGGTGCCCGGCGTGGTGCA
The DNA here is from genome assembly GCF_020176775.1 of Saccharopolyspora sp. 6M. Taxonomy (NCBI): domain Bacteria; kingdom Bacillati; phylum Actinomycetota; class Actinomycetes; order Pseudonocardiales; family Pseudonocardiaceae; genus Saccharopolyspora; species Saccharopolyspora sp. 6M. Next base: position 22,395 of record NZ_JAIUJZ010000033.1, on the reverse strand, counting down.
ACGCGTCGAGCATCGACTCGTCGGCGGCGACCCGGACGCTGTCCCCGGAGCGGGCGCAGTGCACCTGGAACTCCGCGTTCGGGGCGAAGGTCCTGGTGGCGGGGCGGAAGCGTTCGACGTGCAGCCGGTCGGCGGGGAACGCGGCTTCGGCCGCGGTGAGCATCGCGTCGGGGCCGCAGCAGTACACCAGCGCGTCCGGACCGAGGTCGGCGGCCAGCGCGGCGAGGTCGGGCCGCCCGTCGGCCGCGGTGGCGACGATCCGGACCCGGTCGCCGTGCGCGGCGGCGAGCTCGGTGGCGAACGGCATGCTCGCGGTGCTGCGGCCCGCGTACACCAGCCGCGCGGTGGCCCCGGCCGCGAGCGCGGCGCGCAGCATCGGCGCGATCGGGGTGATGCCTATGCCGCCTGCCAGGAACAGGTACTCGGGGGCGGGCAGCAGCGGGAAGTTGTTGCGCGGCGGGGAGACCGCCACGGTGCGCCCTTCGCGCAGGAACAGGTGGACGTACTCCGAGCCGCCGCGGCTGAGCGGGTCGTGGCGCACCGCGATGCGGTAGCGGCCGCGGTCGGCCGGGTCGCCGCACAGCGAGTACTGCCGGGTCAGCAGGTTCGGCAGCGCCAGGTCCACGTGCGCGCCCGGGGTCCAGGGGGCGAGCGGGCCGTCCGCGCCGCGCAGCACGAGGGAGACGACGTCGTCGGCGACCCGCTCCACGCGGTCGAGGATCGGGTGCTGCACGGATGGACCACCTTGCCGAGTGCGGTTCGCAGCGCGCCTTCGCGACGCTGGTGGCCTACGTACGTGCAGGTCACAGCTTGATTATGAGCAATTGTTCGCTTCGGGCGCTACTCGCTTTCCGGCCGCCGGACCCGAGATGCCGCAGTGGGCGGCGAACGGCGCTCCGGGCCGCGCGAACAGCCGCGCGGCATCCCGGCCGAGCTCGCCCGGACCCGGGATCCCGCGACGGCTGCTCGCGTTTCGCCCGTCACCAGGGGAGCGAGCCGTGCACGTCGAAGTAGCCGCCGGTGGGACCGTGCTGATCGAGCTGCGCCATCCGCACGATGATCTCGGCGCCCTCCTCGACGGTCTGCGTGCCGCGGTGGTCGTTCAGGTCGGTCGCGGTGAAGCCCGGTTCGACGCTGTTGATCCGCATGTGCGGGAACGCCTTGGCGTACTGCACGGTGATCATGTTGACCGCGGACTTCGACGCCGGGTAGGCGAGGCCCGGGTACCCGTGCGTCGGCGTCCCCGGGGTGCTGACGAGGGTCGTCGAGGCGAGCCCGCTGCTCACGTTCACCACGACCGGATTCGCGGACGCGTGCAGCAGCGGCAGGAACGCGTGGCTGACGCGCAGGGTGCCGAACACGTTCGTCTCGAACAGCGGCCGCATCAGGTCGGCCGTGACCTCGGCGGTGGGCGTCGGACCGTCCTCGATGCCGGCGTTGTTGACGAGCACGTCGAGCCCGCCGTCGGCTCCGATGGTCTCGGCGGCGGCGGCGACGGACGCGTCGTCGGTGATGTCGAGCACGAGGGGCCGTGCTCCGATCCGCTCCGCGGCCCGCCGCCCGCGTTCCGGATCACGAGCGGCGGCGTACACGGTGTGGCCCGCCTCGACGAGCCGGCGTGCGGTTTCGTGGCCGAGGCCCTTGTTGGCCCCGGTGATGAGTGTCGTCGTCATGCCTCCACGTTCGGCCCGGGCGCCGGGTCCTGCCAGTGGTCCGGTCTTCCTGGGACCACCAGTGCCAGGTGGCCCGGCGCGGATCGGCGCACAGTGGAGGCATGGCGACGGAGGAGTTCGGGCGGGCGGTGCGGCGCTGGCGCGATCGGGTGTCCCCGGAATCGGCGGGGCTGCCCGCCGGTGGCCCGCGGCGAGCCGCGGGACTGCGCCGCGAAGAGCTGGCGCTGCTGGCCGGGATCTCGGTGGACTACGTGACCCGCTTCGAACAGGGCCGGGCGCGGAACCCGTCGGAGCAGGTCGTGGAGGCGCTGGGCCGGGCGTTGCGGCTGTCCGGGCCGGAGCGCGAGCACCTGTTCCAGGTCGCCGGGCTCGTACCGCCGGGGCGCGACGTGGTCCCCGCCCGGATCCCGCCCGGCGTGCAGCGGATGCTGGACAGGCTGGCGGGGACTCCGGTCGCGGTGTTCGACGCCGCGTGGACGATGCTGCTGGCGAATCCCCTGTACGCGGCGTTGATGGGGGATCCGTCGGGATGGCGCGGCCACGAGCGCAACGCGGTGTGGCGCAACCTGGTGGGCCCGGGCGGCCGGGTCCGCCACACCCCGCGGGCTCGCCGCGAGTTCGAGGCCGCGCTGGTCGCCGACCTGCGCACCACGGCGGGCAGATACCCGGCGGACCCGCGGTTGCGCGACCTGATCGCGCAGCTGCACCGGCGCAGCGACCGGTTCGCCGAGCTCTGGGATTCCGGCGCGGTGGCCGAGCACGACGCCTCCCGCAAGACGGTCGACCACCCGCGCGTCGGTCCGATCACGCTGGACTGCGACGTGCTCGGCGTCGCGGGCGCCGACCTGCGCATCATGGTCTACACGGCTGATCCCGGCACGGAGGACGCCGACCGGCTCGCACTGCTGGCGGTACTCGGCACCCAGACCGTGTCCTAGCGGCGCCGCGGGCGAGCGGGCGCGGGCCCCGGCCGCGCAGCACGGGTTCCCGGCCGCCGGACCGGTCAGGACCGCAGCCGCGCGAAGATCTCCGGGTCGTGAGCGCAGATCAGGTCCACGTCGGGTTCGGCGCCCGCGTGCAGTTCGGCGAGGCGGGCGTGGTTCGCCCGCACCTGCCGGAGGTCGTGCGCCACCGAGGTCTCCAGCAGCCGCAGCGCGATCGGCACCGGCGCGCTCCCGTCCAGGGTGCCGCGGTGGTAGAACGCGTCCCCGGCGTGCAGCACCCACCGATCGCCGGCCTGCACCGCGACCGCCGCGTGCCCGCGGGTGTGGCCGGGCAGCGCGATCAGCACGAGGCCGGGCGCGATGCCGGTGAGCTCCTGCGCGGCTGGGAATCCGCGCCAGGATTCGCCGCCGGTGCCGTGCTCCACCAGCCGCGGGGGGGGCGCCCACTGCACGGCCCGGAACCGCAGCCGCTCCTTGCGGGACGGCGAGTGCAGCGCGCCCGCCGCCTCCGCCGCGGTCAGGTGCACCCGGGCGTGCGGGAAGTCGGTGAGCCCGCCCGCGTGGTCCATGTCGAAGTGGGTGAGCACCACGTGCCGCACGTCCTCGCGGCGGAAGCCGAGCCGTTCCACCTGGTGCGCGGCGGTCTCCTCGGCGTGCAGCGCGGGCCGCACCACGTGCCGGAACGCGCCCAGCCGCCGGGCCGGATCGGCGATGTCGGCGAGCCCGAACCCGGTGTCCACCAGCACCAGCCCGGCCTCGGTCTCCACCAGCAGCACGTGGCACACCAGCGGCGCTCCGGGCAGGTTCAGAGTGCCGCAGTTGAGGTGGTGCACTCGCACGTTTTCTCCTTGAGCACTCGGTTTGCGGGGTGGGGCGGGTGGCGGAACCTCAGCTGCTTCCTCGCTGCGGGATCGTTTTCACAGGTGGCTCCGCCACATGAGAAAACGCTGTCCTCGCGAGGAAGCAGCTGAGAACCCGCGGGTGGTCCGGCTGCTCTGGTGGTCTCCGCTCAGCGGCTTCGCCGCTGACAGGAAGACACCGGCGGTTCTGCCGGGCAGGTTCGGCCGCGGGCCGTCGGGTGATCAACAACCTACCGCTCGTAGAGGTCGGTCGGGTGTGGCGGTCCGTCGTGGTTGGGTGCCGGGGCCGCTTCTTCGCGGCGGACCTGGCCGCGGGGTGAAGCGCGAACGGTCCCTCCGGGACGGGGGACCGGAGGGACCGTTCGCATGCGGGAGGCGCGGTTACGCGTTGTCCTCCTTGAGCATGTCCGAGCACTTCTCCCCGATGGCCATCGTGGTGATGTTCGGGTTCACCGCCACCAGGAACGGCATCGCCGAGGCGTCCGCGACCCGCAGGCCCTCGACGCCCTTGACCCGCAGCCGCGCGTCCAGCGGCTTGCTCGGGTCGTCGTCGGCGCCCATCGGCACCGAGGCCGCCGGGTGGTAGACGGTGTTGTGCGTCTTGCGGATGTAGTCGGCGATCTCGTCGTCGGTGCGCACCTCCGGCCCGGGGTGCAGCTCGGCACCGGCCCAGCCCGCCATCGCCTGCTGCGAGACGATCTTGCGGGCGAGCTTGATGCCCTCGGTCATCACCCGGATGTCGTGCTCGTCGGTGAAGTACCGCGGGTCGACGCGCGGCTTGTCCCGGAAGTCCCGGGTGCGCAGCCGCACCGTGCCGATGGACCGGCTGCGGGTGACGTTCGGCGTCAGGCAGAAGCCGTTCTCCGTCGTCGGGTAGCCCTGCCGCGCGGTGTGCATGTCGAACGGCACCGAGCCGTAGTGGAACATCAGGTCCGGCCGGTCCAGGCCCGGTTCGGTGGTGGTGAAGATGCCGATCTCCCACCACTGCGTCGATTCCGTCGGCATCGGCTGCTTCGCGTCCCAGCCGATGACGCCCTCCGGGTGGTCCTGGAGGTTGGAGCCGACGCCGGGGGAGTCGACCAGCACGTCCACCCCGACCTCGCGCAGGTGCTCGGCCGGGCCGATGCCGGAGAGCATCAGCAGCTTCGGGGTGTCGATCGCACCGGTGGACAGCACCACCTCGCGCCGCGCCCGCACCGTGCGGGTGTGGATCAGGTCCGGGTCGAGGTAGGCGACGCCGGTGGCGCGCTTGCCGTCGAACACGACCTTCTTGGCGCGCACCTCGGTGCGCACCTCCAGGTTCGGGCGCTCGCCGATGATCGGGTGCAGGTAGGACACCGAGGACGAGGAGCGGGTGCCGTCCTCGCGGGCGTTGATCTGGAACCAGTTCGCGCCGTGGGTGACCGTCTTGCCCGAGTTGAACTCGGTGATCGGGATGCCCGCCTGCTCGCAGGCCTGCAGCAGCGCCGCGCCCGACGGGTCCTTCGGCGGCACGCTGCGGATCGTCACCGGGCCGCTCCGGCCGTGGTGGTCCCCGGGCCCGTCGTTGGTCTCCAGCCGCTTGTACAGCGGGAAGACGTCCTTCGCGCCCCAGCCGGTGGCGCCCAGCGACTCCCACTCGTCGAGGTCCTCGGCCGGTGCCCAGAACGCGATGCACGAGTTGTGCGAGGAGCAGCCGCCGAGCACCCGGGCGCGGGCGTGGCGCATGTAGGAGTTGCCCTGCTCCTGCGGCTCCACCAGGTAGTCCCAGTCGTAGCCGGATTCCAGCAGCGCCATCCAGCGGTCCAGTTCCAGGATCGCCTTGTCGCCCACGTCGGACGGCCCGGCTTCCAACAGGCACACCGTGGTGTCCGGGTCCTCGGACAGGCGCGCGGCGACCGCTGCTCCGGCGCTGCCGCCTCCGACGACCACGTAGTCGAATTCCTCGGTCATGCTCACAGCTCCGTTTCCGCTCAGGACAAGGCCGGTTTCGGGTCGGGGTCTTCGTCGGCGGCGGCCGCCGCGTGGTCGGCGAGCACGCCGATGCGGTGCCGCTGGACGAACCAGTAGTAGGCGAAGCCGCCGGCGGCGGCGATGCCGACGAACAGCACCGAGCTCCACTGCAGGTACCAGTGGAACGGCGGTTCGGCGTTGTAGACCTCGTTGCGCGGCCAGGCCAGGTTGATCGTCATGCCGGTGCCCCACAGCACGGCCGCGATGTTCACCGGCAGGCCCCAGCGGCCCAGCGAGAACCGCCCCTCCTGCTTCGCCGAGGACCACCGGCCGCGCAGCCGCGCCACCAGCATCGGGATCGTCACCAGCAGGTACGAGATGTAGATCAGGATGATCGCCAGGCTGGTCACCGCGGAGAAGATCTGCGGCTGCCCGATGTTGACCACCAGCAGCGCCACCGCGATCACGCCGATCACGACCGCGGGCACCACCGGCGTCTGGAACCGGGGGCTGACCCGCGCCAGCTTGGACCCGCCGGGCAACGCGTTGTCCCTGGCCATCGCGAACGCGATGCGGATCGCCGCGGTGTGCACCGCCAGCACGCACACCGTGATCGCCACGAACACCACCAGCAGGAACAACCGGCCCACCAGCGGCCCGAGCGCGTCGGTGAGCACGAACTGGAGCCCGTCCTCGGTGAGCTGCGGCGCGGTCAGGTCGCGGGCGGCCATCAGCGCCAGCAGGATGATCAGCCCGCCGAGCACGAACGACGCGATCAGCGACCGCAGGATCGCCTTCGGCGCGTTGCGGTGCGGGTCGATGGACTCCTCGCCGAGCGAGGAGGCGGTGTCGAAGCCGTACATGACGTACGAGGACGCGATCGCCGCGACCAGGAACGCGCCCAGGTAGCCGCTGCCGCCGTAGGCCGCGCCGGTGCCCTGGGTGTCGAGCACGACGTCCGGCCCGCGGGTGGCGAACACCGCCAGCACCAGGATGAGCACCACCGCGGCGATCAGCTCGATCGCCACGCCCGCGCTGTTGATCCGGGCCATCAGCTTCACGCCGAACGCGTTGATCAGCGTGGTGAACACGATCAGCGCGGTCGCCAGCAGCACGCCGTTGGCGGCCTGGCTGGTGCCGGTGCCGTCACCGACGACCTGGAAGGCGCCCCAGATCTGCGGCAGCGTGTGCTGGTAGGCCAGCGCGGTCGCCGCGATCGAGACGATGGAGGCCAGCAGCATCATCCAGCCCGCCAGCCAGGCGACGTGCTTGCCGCCGAGCCGCTTCGACCAGTTGTAGATCGAACCGGCGATGGGGTAGTGCGAAGCCAGCTCCGCGAAGCTCAACGCCACCATCAGCTGCCCGAGGAACACCATCGGCCAGGACCACCAGTAGGCGGGGCCGCCGAAGGACAGGCCGAAGTACGACAGCTGGAAGGTGCCGGTCAGCACCGAGATGTAGCTGATTCCCGCGGCGAACGTGTGGAACGAACCGAGGGATCTCTTCAGTTTGTTGGTGTAGCCGAACTCGCTGAGCTCGGCGTCACCGGAGGGCGCGCTCATGCCCGAACTCCTTTCCCGCGCCCGCCCCCGCCGCAGCGGCGGGGGAGGACAGCGGGTGGTCGTCTGCGCAGATCAAGTAGGACGTGACGTGTCCTGGCCCGCCCGGTCAGCGGCCGTCGAACCACCGCGGCGGGGTCGGGCGCAGGTTCTGGTGGATGTGCTTGGCCTCCTGGTACTCGCCCAGCCCGGCGCGGCCGAGTTCGCGGCCCACGCCGGATTGCTTGAACCCGCCCCATTCGGCCTGGGGCAGGTACGGGTGGAAGTCGTTGATCCACACGGTGCCGTGGCGGAGCCGGTGCGCGACGCGCTGCGCCTTGCTCACGTCGGAGCTGAACACCGCGCCCGCCAGGCCGTAGTGGGTGTCGTTGGCGATGCGCACCGCGTCGTCCTCGTCGGTGAACCGCTCCACGGTCAGCACCGGTCCGAAGGACTCCTCGACGACGGCGTACGAGCCCTGCCGCACCTCGTCCAGCACGGTCGGCAGGTAGTAGTGCCCGTCGCGGTACTGCTCGCCCTCGGGGCGGCGGCCGCCGGTGCGCAGCACGGCGCCCTCCTCGACGGCCTTCGCGACGTAGGCCGACACCTTCTCCAGGTGCGCGGCGGAGATCAGCGGCCCGGTCTCGGCGTCGGCGTCGAACGGCCCGCCGAGGCGGATCCGCTCGGCGCGGCGCACCACCTCGTCGACGAACCGGTCGTGGATCTCGTCCTGCACGATCAGCCGCGCCCCGGCGGAGCAGACCTGGCCGGAGTGCAGGAACACCGCCATCAGGGCGTAGTCGACGGCGGTGTCGAAGTCGGCGTCGGCGAACACCACGTTGGGGTTCTTGCCGCCGAGTTCGAGGGCGACCTTCTTCACCGTGGCGGCCGCCGCGGCGGCGACCTTGCGGCCGGTGTGCAGGCCGCCGGTGAACGACACCAGGTCGATGTCGGGGTGCTCGGACAGCACCGAGCCGACCTCGGCGCCGGTGCCCAGCACCAGGTTGCCGACGCCCGCGGGCAACCCGGCCTCGGTGAGCGCGCGCATCAGCAGGACCGCGGTGCTCGGGGTCAGCTCGCTGGGCTTGAGCACGAAGGTGTCGCCCGCGGCGATGGCGGGAGCCACCTTCCACGCGACCTGCAGCAACGGGTAGTTCCAGGGCGTGATCATGCCGCAGACGCCGACGGGTTCGTAGCGCACGCGGCTGAACGAGTCGGGCGAACCGGTGTCGATGACGCTGCCGCCGTCGGTGCCGGCGATCTTGCCGAAGTACCGGAAGCAGGCGGCGATGTCGTCCATGTCGTATTCGCTCTCCACCAGCCGCTTGCCGGTGTCGCCGGACTCGGCGCGGGCGAACTCGTCCTTGTCGCGGACCAGGATGTCGGCGACCCGCAGCAGCAGGTCACCGCGCTCCCAGGCGGAGGTGTCCGGCCAGGTTCCGTCGTCGAAGGCGCGGCGGGCGGCCCGCACGGCGCGTTCGGTGTCGTCGCGGTCGCCCTCGGACACGGTGGTCACGAGGGTGCCGTCGGCGGGGCTGCGGATCTCGCGGACCCCGCCCGCGGCGGCGGGCTGCCAGGTTCCGTCGATGAACAGCGTGTTCGGTCCTTCGGTGTTCGACATGGGTGTCCCTGCTGTTCCTTCGTCCGTACGGGTCTCGACTGCGGCGCGTGGTCGCGCGGGCCGCCGGTGGGGGCGGCGGGAGCCGGGGTGGGTCGCTCTCGGCCGGTGCTCGGCGGACCGGCTGCGTTGCCGGGGGACACTAGCACCGGCTGTGTACATCTGTACATCATCGCGGGTTCCGGTCCGCCGGATCGCGCGTTCCCCGGCGCGATGACCAGTGCCGACACCAGCAGGGTGACCTGGCCCGCAACGTCCCGCGAATCCCGCGCATGGCAGGCTGGGGGCCATGTCGACGACGGAGTCCGCGCCGCGCCGCAAAGATCCGGCCAGGCGGGAGCGCATCGCCCGCGCGGCGATCACCGTCGTCGCCGAGCGCGGCATCGAGAAGCTCACCCACCGCGCCGTCGCCGCCGCCGCCGAGGTGCCGCTGGGCTCCACCACCTACTACTTCCGCACCCTCGACGACCTGCTCGCCGAGGCGCTGCGGCACTCCGCGCAGGACGACGTGGCCGAGCTGCGGGCCTGGGCCGCCGCCATCGACGGCGGCGCCGAGCTGGCCACCGCGCTCGGTGACCTGGTGCTGCGCTACCTCGGCCCGCACCGCACCCGCACCGTCGTGCAGCACGAGCTCTACATCGCCGCGCTGCACCGCCCGGCCCTCGCGCACGTGAGCACCGAATGGGACGCGGCGCTGGTCGAGCTGTTCACCTCCTATACCGATCCTGTTACCGGGAGGGCACTTTCGGCGGTATTCTGCGGGCTGCTGCTGCAGGGCATCGTCCGCGAGTCGGTGCCGAGTCGAGACGAAATCGAAACCACTTTTCGGCGGGTGCTGCTTCCAATCGGAAATCGCTGACACAGCAACGACTTCCGGCCCCGCCGCGCCGGGCTGCCCCGCGGTTTTCCCACCGGTATCGGAAATTCGATCAGTTGATCTTATGCGCGTTCCGGGTGAACAATGGAGCGCAGCGATCCGTTTTTCGCCAGCACCCGCCGGGTGACCGGACAGGGCAATGTCGTCCCAGCAGAGTCGTCGTGCTGATGTCCGGGTTTCCGCCGGTTCCCCCCGGCGGAGCACGTCCACGGGTGATCCACCGGCGTGGAACGGACATTGCCGCGTCGGGGCGTGGCTCGCTCCCAGCAGGACAACTGATGATCAACACATTCTCAGTGGGGTGAGACCGTGGGCTACCACAACGAAGATCGTGAACTGGTGCCGCTGAAGTCCGATTTCGACACCGTCTGGTACGGCTACCGCCGATCCCAGGTGCGCTTCTACATCCAGCAGACCGATGCCGAGGTGCGCATGCTCACCGAGGACCGGGACGCCGCGCTCAGCCAGGTCGACGACCTGTCGCAGCAGCTGGAACAGGCCCGATCCGAGATCGAGGCGCTGCGCGCCCAGTTCGACGAGGTCTGCAAGCAGCCCGTCGAAGAGGCCGGTCTGTCCGACCGGCTGCGCCGCATGGTGCGGCTGGCCCACGACGAGGCCGAGGAGGTCGTCTCCTCCGCGCAGGCCGCCGCCGAGCACGAGTGGGCCCGCGCCGAGCAGTCCGCCGCCGAGCTGCGCGCCCGCTACGAGAACCTCGTCGCCGAAGCCGACCAGTGGCGCAGGCAGTCCGAGACGCAGCGCAACGAGGCGCTCGCCGAGACCCGCCGCGACATCCAGCGCATGGCCCGCGAAGCCGAAGCGCACCGGCGCAAGCTCGACCACGACGCCGAGGCGCGCCGCACCCAGGTGGAGAACGACTTCGAGATCTCCATGGCGGCCCGCCGCGACGAGGCGAACCGCGTCCAGGCCGAGCGCGAGCAGCGCAGCCGCGACGAGGCCCGCCGCCGCGTCCTGGAAGCCACCGCCGAAGCCGAACGCCGCATCCGCCGCGCCGACGAGCACTCCGACGCGATGCTGCGGATGCGCCAGGACCTCGCGAAGCGGGTCCGGGCCGCGCAGCAGATCATGGCCGACGCGGAACCCTTCCTCGGCGACGTCGAAGCGGGCGCGCTGACCGAGGACTCCGACGCCTACGCCGCGAGCGTGGTGCACGGCGGCCTGCTGGCGGACGACCCGGAGGTCGAGGTCCCGCGCCAGCGCGCCAAGCCGGCGCCCGCCGAGGCCGAAGCGGAATCCGCCGTCGTCAGCGGCTGATCCGGCAGCGCAACCGCCGGGTCCGGGTCCGCGCGACCCGGTCCCGGCGAGCGCGGGGCTACCGCACCGGCCCCCATCCCCACTAGGTTGGTCGCCGACGGTGATCAGCAGGGGGAGGGGCGCGGATGCGGATCCGGGGCTGGCTGTCGGTGCTCGCGGCGGGATGCGTGCTGCTGGCGGGAACACCGATCGCGGCGGCGGAACCCGCCGCCGACGAGCTGCGCGGCCGGCTGGAGGCGGTGCCCGGGCTCACCGTGCTCGGCGAACGGCCCACCGAACCCGGGTTCCGGCTGTTCGACCTCACCTACGCCCAGCCCGCCGACCACCGCGACCCGGCGGCCGGGGAGTTCCAGCAGCGCCTCACGCTGCTGCACCGCGACCTCGCGCGGCCCACGGTCCTCTACACCACCGGCTACAACCTGCCGGCGCAGGCGAGCCGCACGGAGCCGACCCGGCTGCTCGACGGCAACCAGGTGGCGATGGAGCACCGCTTCTTTACCCCGTCCCGCCCCGAGCAGCCGGACTGGACGGACCTGAACATCTGGCAGGTCGCCACCGACGAGCACCGCGTCATCGAGGCGTTGCGCGCGGTCTACGCCGACCGCTGGGTCACCACCGGCGCCAGCAAGGGCGGCATGACCGCCGTCTACCACCGCCGGTTCTACCCGGAGGACGTGGACGCGACGATCGCGTACGTGGCGCCGAACGACGTCGTCAACGAGCACGATCGCTACGATGAGTTCCTCGCGAACGTCGGCGACGAGTCCTGCCGCGCCGCGCTGACGGCCGTGCAGCGGGACGCGCTGACCCGGCGCACCGAGCTGCGGGATCGGTACGCCGCCACCGCGGCCGCGGGAGGGTTCACGTTCGACCGCATCATGGGTGACGTGGACCGGGCGCTGGAAGCCGTGGTCGTCGACGCGCCGTTCGCGTTCTGGCAGTACCGGGGACAGCAGGACTGCGCGCAGATCCCGGCGCCCGGCGCGAGTCTCGACGACCTGTGGGAGTTCTTCGGGGTGACCTCCGACTTCTTCTCCTACACCGACCAGGGCCTCGACCCGTACGTGCCGTACTACTACCAGGCGGGCACCCAGCTGGGCTGGCCCGACGTGTCCGACGAGCCGCTCGCCGACCTGCTGCACAACCGCTCGATAGGGGAGCCGCGCAACTTCGTCCCGCGCGAGATCGACATGCGGTTCCGGCCGGGCGCGATGGCCGACGTCGCCGCGTGGGTCGCGTCGCAGGGCTCCGAGCTGATGTTCGTCAACGGCGAGGCCGACCCGTGGAGCGCGGAACCGTTCCAGCTCGGGCCGGGCAGCCGCGACTCCTACAGCTACCTGGTTCCGGGCGGCAACCACGGGTCCAAGATCGAGGGCCTGCCCCCGCAGCAGCGCGCCGAGGCCGAGGCGACGGTCCGCCGCTGGGCGGGCGTCGACCAGCAGCCGGCGCAGGTTCGCACCGCGCTGGACCGCGCGGCGGACGTCCCCCGCACGCCGCCGATGCTGCCCTGACCCGTCGCACCGGCTGGAACGGCCCACCGGCCCGGGCTCCCCGGGTGGTGGGCCGTTCGGCTGCGCGGACGCGGTGCTCGCGGTCAGGTGGTGCTGCGGCGGGCCGGTCCCGGCTCCAGCGGGGGAGTCGCCGTCAGGTGCCTGCCTCGCCGGGGGCCGCCGGGAAGCCGGGGGCCGCGGAGGAAGCCGGGCGGGACCCGGCAGCGAGTGCGCGACGCGGGGACGGGGAAGCGGCACCGGCCCTCGGCATCGCGACGCCGGGAGGGCCGGGGAAGCCGGACGGAGGCGCCGCGCCGGGTGCGCGGCGCGCGATGCTCAGGCGGCGGCCTTGGCCGAGCTGCGCCGCGACGCGAGCCGGTCGTAGGTGGTCATCAGCCACTTGTGCGTCGGCCGCTCCACCAGCTTCGTCAACGCCCATCCCAGCAGCACCCCGTTCACCACGAACGCCAGCGTCTGCAAGGTCGGCCCCACCCCGAGGTCCTGCAACATCCGGGCCACCACGTAGCCCAAGGTCTGGTGCATCAGGAACACGCCGTAGGAGATGCCCGCGAACCACTGGATCGGCCGCCACGTCCACTTCGGCACCACGCGGTTCCAGTCCGGTCCGCGCGCGGTCAGCGCCACGGCCACCATGCCCACGCACACCGCCACCGTCGAGCCCCAGTCCGCGACCAGACCCTCCGGGGTCTCGGCGTAGTTGTGCAGCGCCTGGCCGAGCATGCAGGCCGCCAGCAGCAGCGCGAAGTGCGGGGTGCGGATCCGCTTGGTCGACCACATCCAGATCGCCACGCCCACCACGAACAGGTGCCAGCGGTGCATGCCGAAGCCGTCCACCACCATCCGGTACCACTCCGGCGGCTGGGAGACGCGCAGCGGCCACTGCGCGGCGGGGATGAGCACCGCGGCCCACAGCACCGCGATCAGGCGGCGGCCGTGCCCGTACCGGCTCGCGTACAGCATCGCGGCGGCGCTGAAGCCCATCAGCTGCAGCGGCACCGTCCAGTGCGAGCCGTCGATGTAGAAGTACTCCGAGGGGTGCCAGTTCCACAGCATCAGCAGGTTCGCCGCCAGGTCCTCGCCGGTCGGCGCGAACCAGCCCTCGATCGGCAGCAGCCGCAACCCCAGGTAGATCAGCACGACGGCGGCCAGGAACGGCGGCAGCAACCGCGCGATCCGGCCCCACCAGTACCGCAGCAGGGTTCCGCGGCCGATCGTCACGCACGCGAAGTACGCGGAGATGACCAGCAGCAGGCTCGCCCCGACCTGGTACGGGAAGACGACCTTGCGCGGGATCAGCTCGGGATGCAGGAACACGCTCAGGAACGTCGCGTGGTACAGCATGACCAACCCGACGCAGCCGGCCCGCACGACATCCCAGCTGATCTTGCGGTTGCTCCGCGTGCCCGAGCGAGCTCGTGCGGGCGCAGTGGTTCCTTCAGGCACGGCGCCACGTTACCAATCGCGGTTTTGCCCGTTGTGACCCAACCGCAGGACAAGTGCCATCCGTTGGAGTGATCAGCGACATCCCGTGCGGAAGTTGACCTTCAGCGCGCGGGAGATCCGAGACTGGCCGCACCCCGTCACCCGTCCCACGAGCGGGTGAACGGTGGCGGACGGTGAGCGGAACACGACGCGCGCGACCTCCGCACGCCGAGGAGGAGGACCGCCTGAACCCGACCGGAACGGGTGAGCATCGGGCTCGCCCGTTCCGGACTGGGAACAAGCGCACGCGACGGGTGGTTGGGGCGGGGGAACGCCGAGCTGGAGGAGGAGCACGATGGCCATCGCCGTAGGACGGGTCGGCTTGTGGACCGGGGCCCCGACGTGGGACCTGGAGAACGCGGAGCACCGGGAAGCCGTCGCCGAACTGGACGCGCTCGGGTACGGGACGCTGTGGCTCGGCATGGCCCCGGGTGACCTCCAGCTCGTGCAGGGGCTGCTGGAGCGGACCAAGAAGCTCGTCGTCGCCACCGGCATCACCAACATCTGGACCCACGAGGCCGCCGACATCGGCGCCGCCTACCAGCGCGTCGACCGCGCCGCCCCCGGTCGCGCGCTCGTCGGGCTCGGCACCAGCCACGCCCCCATCGTCGAGCGGACCGGGCAGACCTACGCGAAGCCGTTCAGCAAGCTGCGCTCCTTCGTCGACGAGCTCGACGCCGCACCCGAACCGCTGCCCGTGCAGGCCCGGGTGCTGGCCGCGCTCGGTCCGAAGGCGCTGCGGCTCGCCGGGGAGCGGTCCGCCGGGGCGCACCCGTACCTCACGACCCCCGAGCACACCGCGTGGGCGCGCGAGGTCCTCGGCGACGGCCCGCTGCTCGCGCCCGAGCAGAAGGTGGTGCTCGAAACCGATCCGGCGAAGGCGCGCGAGATCGCCCGCACCGGGGCAGCGCCCTACCTGGCGCTGCCGAACTACCTGAACAACCTGCGCCGCCTCGGCTACACCGGCGAGGACTTCGGCGACGGCGGCAGCGACCGCCTCATCGACGCCCTCGTCGCCTGGGGCGACCTCGACGCCATCGCCGCCCGGGTCCGCACCCACCACGACGCCGGGGCCGACCACGTCGCCGTGCAGGTGCTCACCGGACGTTCGCCGCTGGACCGGGGGACGGTCCTGCCCCGGGAGCAGTGGCGCGAGCTGGCCCCGGTCCTCCTCGGCTGAGCCCCGCCGCCTCGTCAAGCCGCCGCCCCGCCGTCCTGCCGGGCCGCGCGGGGCGGGGTCGCCCGCTGCGGACCCCGCCTCCGCGAGCGGCGGCTCGGCGCCCGCGCCGCCGGTCCGGAACCGAGGTGGTCAGGCGGCCGGTCCGGTCGCGGGGTCCGCGAGGTGGCCGATGCGGGCGGCGGCCGGGCCCTGGGGGTGCGCGCGCATGGCGGCGAGCGCCGCGGCGGCTTCGCGGGGATCGACCACGACGAGGAGCCGACCCGCGCAGGCCGCGTGCAGCGGGTCGGTGTCCAGCAGCTCCGCCGCCCGGCGCACCTCCGGCCGCACCGGCACCGCGGCCCGCTCCAGCAGCACCCGCACGGCCGCGGCCCGCGCGATCTCGTCCAGCGCGGCGGCCACCCCGCCGCCGGTCACGTCCCGCAGCACCCGCACGCCGGGGGTCGCCGCCAGCACCGCCGCGACCAGCCCGTGCAGCGGGGCGGTGTCCGAGACGACGCCCGCACCGAGCGCGACGCCGATCCCGTGGTCCCCGACCGGCCCGCTGATCAGCACCTCGTCCCCGGGCCGCGCACGGGCGGCGCCGAGCCGGTGGGCCCCGGCCGTCGCGCCCACCCCCGTCGTGTCGATCGCGCAGCCGTGGACCCGTCCGCGCTCGACCACCGACGCCCCGCCGGCGGCGATCCGCACGCCCGCCGCTGCGGCCGCCGCCACCACGGCCCGCGCCACCCGCCGCAGCTCCGCGACCGGAAACCCCACCTCGACCGCGAACCGCGCCGACACCGAGCGGGGTGCGGCACCGGCGACCGCGAGCCCGTTCGCGGTGCCGTTGACCGCCAGGTCGCCGATGCTCCCGCCGGGGAAGAACAGCGGTGCGCAGGAGAACGAATCGGTGACCAGCACGGGCCCCCGGCACGGCGGCGCGGCCGGCGCACCGCCGAACTCCGCGCGCAGCACCGCCGCGGCGAGCGCCGGACCGGACACCACGGAACCCCGCCGGGGGAGGACGCGTTCACCGCGGCCGCTCACCGCTCCGGCCGCCCGAGCAGCTCGTCCAGCGTCGCACCGCGCTCCGGCCGCGGGCGGTGCTCGTCGAGGCGGGGCCGGGAGAGCCTGCGCCGCGGTGGCCCGGCGACCGCGGCGTGCCACAGCGCGGCGGGCAGCGCGAACGCGGCCACCGCGGACCGGGACAGCCGGGCGGCGTGCAGCGTCCCGGCCGCGCCGAGGTAGAACAGCGTTCCGCCGAACCGGAACTCCAGCGGAACCTCCCCGTCCCGCACCGCGTGGAAGTACTGGGCGGCCACCGGATCCGCGGCGCACGCCACCGGCAGGCCGGCGCCGGTGCTGCCGAGGAACGGGCCGACGACCGTGCTCACCCGGCCCCACGGCAGCGCGCGCATCGTGGTGGACCACTGGTCGGGGGTGCCGAAGACCTCGGCCAGCCGGATCGCCTCCGCGGTGTCGTAGCGGCGCCGGGCCGGGACGATCCGCACCGCCGCGGACAGGCTGATCGAGCGGACCCGGACCTCCGGCGGCGCGTCCACGGCGAGCTGGAACCGCAGCGCGGGGCCCGATCCGGAACGGGCGGGTTCGGCGGCGACCACGGTGAACGCGGGTTCCGGGGCGGGCCCGGTGGCGCCGGGCAGGTCCTCGGACACCGCGGTCACGCCGTGCCCGCCTCGGTGAGCGTCATCCCGCAACCTCCCAGCGCCTCGACCACGCCGCAGTCTCGGCCGCCGAGCACCCACCCGCAACGCAGGCCCCGCCACCGGGCGAACCCCGGCCGGGGCGGACCGGCGGCCCCCGGGCCCGCTCACCGGCGGTCGTTGAGCGCCGGCCACCCGCACGCCGTCGGCTCCGCCGAGCAGGACGACGGCCCGGATCAGAGCCAGCGGTAGCGGCGTTCCGGGCGGCCGGTGCCGCCGTAGCGCAGCCGCACCTCGGCGCGCCCGGTGTCCACGAAGTGCTCCAGGTACTTGCGCGCCGACACCCGGGACAGCTCGGCGAGCCCCGCGCACTCGGTCGCCGACAGGTCCTCGCCGCCGCCCGCTGCCTCGCGCAGCACCCGTTCCACGACCCCCGCCGTTTCGCTCGCCAGCCCCTTCGGCGTCACCACCGGCCGCGGTGGGACGCCGAAGAGCCGGTCCACGTCCTGCTGCGCGGCGGGGGCGTCCCCGGGCAGTTCGCTGAGCCGGTCGTGCAGCGCCCGGAAGTGCTCCAGCTGCTCGCGCAGCGCGTCGAAGCTGAACGGTTTGATCAGGTAGTGCAGCGCCCCGCCGCGCACCGCGCCGCGCACCGTGTCCAGGTCGTGCGCCGCGCTGATCACCAGCACGTCCGGCTCGGCCGACGGCCGCGCCCCGGTGCGCATCGAGCGCAGCACGCTCAGCCCGTCCACGTCCGGCAGGTAGATGTCCAGCAGCACCAGGTCGGGTCGCAGCCGCTCCACCTCGCGCAGCGCCTCCGCGCCGGTGTGCGCGACGCCGACCACCTCGAACCCGGGGACGCGGTCCACGTAACCGCTGTGGATCTTCGCGACCATGAAGTCGTCGTCGACGACCAGCACCGTGATCACCTGGTCACCTCCGCGTCCAGCGGCAGCCGTGCGGTGAACACGGCGCCGTGCTCGTTGCGGACCTGCACCGATCCGCCGCGGCGGCGGCAGATCCGCCGGGTCAGCGCCAGGCCGAGCCCGCGGTCGCCGTCCCGGGCCGCCTTCGTGCTGAAGCCGTGCCGGAAGACCTCCTCGACGATCTCCGGCGCCACTCCCGGGCCGGAGTCCCGCACGACCAGCGTCACCACGTCGCCCGCGTGCCGCAGGTCCACTTCGATCCGGTCGTCACCGGAGGCGCCGTCCACCGCGTCCAGCGCGTTGTCCACCAGGTTCCCCAGCACCGTGGTGACGTCCGCGGACAGCTGCTCGTCGAGCTCGCCGAGCGCGCTGCCCTCGCTCAGCCGCAGGCCCACCCCGCGTTCGGCGGCGAGGCTGGCCTTCGCGATCAGCAGCGCCGCGGTCGCCGGGTCGGCGATGCGGGAGGAGACCTCCGCCTGCCACTGGCCGCGGCGGTGGCTGATCCGGTCCACGAACCGCGCCAGTTCCTCGTGCTCGCCGAGTTCGAGCAGCCCGGAGATGGTGTGCAGCCGGTTGCTGAACTCGTGCGCCTGCGCCCGCAGCGTGTCGGTGGTGGTGCGGTGCGCGGCCAGTTCTTCCCGCAGGTCCACCAGTTCCGTCCGGTCCCGCATGGTGATCACGGCGCCGACCGTGGAGATCGGCATGCGGTTGAGCACCACCACGCGTCCGCGGCGCAGCACGATCTGGTCGACGCCGGAGGTGCGGCCGGTGAGCACGTCCCGCGCCCGGTCGTTGAGATCCAGGGCGTCGATCCGGCTGCCCACGCAGTCCGCGGGCAGCGACAGCAGCTCGCGGGCCTGGTCGTTCACCAGCGTGATCCGGTCCTGCTGGTCCACGCCCAGCACGCCTTCCCGGATGCCGTGCAACATCGCCTCCCGGTGCTCCACCAGCCGCGTGATCTCCTGCGGTTCCAGGCCGAGCGTCTGGTGCTTCACCCGCCGCGCCAGCAGGATTGAGCCGGCCACGGCCAGGAACGTCGCGAACGCCAGCAGCACCAGCGGATCACCGGGCGCGCGGCGGATGCCCGCGAAGAAGTCGGGAGTCTCGCGTCCCGCCGCGACCACGCCGATGATGCGGGCGTCGTCGCCGATCACCGGCACGTGCGCCACCAGCGAGTCGACGCCGTCGGCGCCGCGCACGTCCCCGACCCAGGCCTGGCCGCGCAGCGCGGTGCTCGCGCCCATCGGCAGCGGTTGCCCGCGCTGCCCGGGATCCGGTGAGGTCAGCACCACGCCCCGGCCATCGGTGATGATCACCTGGTCGGCGCCGGAGAGGCTGCGCGCGCTCTCCGCGAAGATCGGCAGCGCGTCCCGGTTCACCGGGTCCTGCAGGCTCAGCCGCACCCCGCCGGTCGCGGCGAGGTCTTCGGCCACCGACAGCATCCGCCTGCCCTCGGTGGCGCGGAACGCGGCGTTGGACTGCGACACCGAGAACACCGCGACCGAGGCCAGCAGCACCAGGATGATCGCCAGCTGCCAGCCGAGGAGCTGGCGCGAAAGCGGTCCGCGCATCCTCCACCTCCCTCGCCGCGTCGCGTGGTCCGACCGACGCTAACCCGCTGACCTGCGTCGGCGGGTGGAAGGGTGGCTTCGGAACGGTGACACAACGAACACAACCACCGTTAGGTTCGCAAGGAGGACATCGCACACCCCGCCGTGCAGCATGATCCGGGTCACTTCCCACCACAACGGAGAGGCGGGATCCCCGTGCGCCTGCGCAGCGCGCTGTCCGTGGCCGCATCCCTGCTGCTCGTGCTGCTGGTGCCACCCCTGGTGAGCACCGGTTCCGGCGATGAGACCGAACAGCAGATCCGCGGCCTGCGGATGCTGGTGCCGAACTCGCCGGGCGGCGGCTACGACATCACCGCCCGCACCGCCGTGAAGGCGATGGAGGACGCGAAGCTCAACGGCAACGTCGAGGTGTTCAACCTGCCCGGCGCGGGCGGCACCGTCGGCCTCGGCCGCGTCGTCGGCGAACGGGGCAACGGCAAGCTCGCCATGTCCATGGGCCTCGGCGTCGTCGGCAGCGTCTACACCAACCACTCGCCGGTGTCCCTGCAGGACACGACCCCGGTCGCGAAGCTCGTCGAGGAACCCGAAGTGGTCGTCGTCGCGAAGGATTCGCCGTACCGGACGTTCGACCAGCTCGTCACGGACTGGAAGCGCGACCCGGGGCAGACGCCCGTCGGCGGCGGTTCCTCACCCGGCGGGCCCGACCACCTGGCGCCGATGCTCATCGCCAAGGCCATCGGGCTCAGCCCGAAGCAGGTCAACTACGTGCCGTTCGACGGCGGTGGCGAACTGCTGGCGTCGGTGCTCGGCGGCAAGGTCGACTTCGGCGTCTCCGGGATCGGCGAGTACCGCGACCAGGTCGAGGCCGGGGAGCTGCGGGTGCTCGCGGTGACCGGACCGGACCGGCTGCCCGGGGTGGACGCGCCGACGCTGCGCGAAGCGGGGCTGGACGTGCTGTTCACCAACTGGCGCGGCATCGTCGCCCCGCCCGAGCTGTCCGAAGTGGACCGGGCGAAGCTCGTCGGCCTGTTCACCCGGCTCAACGGGTCGCCGGAGTGGCAGGAGGCGATGCGCCGCAACGGCTGGACGCCCGCGTTCCAGCCCGGCCCGGAGTTCGGCCGCTTCCTGGAGCAGGAGAACGACCGCGTGGTCTCGGTGCTGGAGGAGTTGGGGCTGGCATGAACACCACCGGAACCTCCCGCAGGCAGTGGCTCAAGGACCACTCCGAACTCGGCATCTGCGTGCTGCTGGCCGCGCTCGGCGTCGTCGTGCTCGTGGACGCCGCCACCATCGCCACCGACTTCACCCAGCGCGGACCGATCGGCCCGAAGACGGTGCCGTTCCTCGTCGGCGGGCTGCTGCTCGTCGTGGCCGCCCTGCTCGCCCGCGACGTGCTCCGCGGCGGACGCGGCTCGGCCGAGGCGGGCGAGGACGTCGACCTGGACGCACCCAGCGACTGGCGCACGGTGCTGCTGCTGACCGCGGCGTTCCTCGCGAACGCCGTGCTGATCAACATCATCGGATTCCCGCTGTCCGGGATGATCCTGTTCTGGGGCTCCGCGTACGCGCTGGGCAGCCGGAACCCGGTGCGCGACCCGCTGATCTCCGCGGTGCTCTCCGTCGCCACCTACGTCGTGTTCGACCAGCTGCTCGGTGTGCCCCTGCCCGGCGGACCGCTGATGGGGGTGCTGTGAAGTGGAATCCTCGTTCGACCTGCTGATGCAGGGGTTCGCGACCGCGCTGACGCCGATGAACCTGGTGTGGGCCGCGTTGGGCGTGCTGCTGGGCACCGCCATCGGCGTGCTGCCCGGCATCGGCCCGGCGATGGCCGTAGCGCTGCTGCTGCCCGTCACCTACGCGCTGGAACCGACCGGGGCGTTCATCATGTTCGCCGGCATCTACTTCGGCGGCATGTTCGGCGGCTCCACCACCTCCATCCTGCTGAACACGCCGGGGGAGAGCGCCGCCGTCGTCGCCGCCATGGAGGGCAACCCGATGGCCCGCAAGGGCCGCGGATCGCAAGCCCTGGCCGCCGCCGCCATCGGGCACTTCATCGGCGCCGTCATCGGCATCACGCTGCTCACCCTGCTGGCCCCGACGGTCGCCTCGGCGGCGGTGAACATCGGTGCGCCGGACTACCTGGCGGTGATGGTGCTCGCGTTCATCGCGGTCACCTCGGTGCTGGGCAACTCCCGGATCCGCGGGTTCGCCTCGCTGCTGATCGGTCTCACCATCGGGCTGATCGGCCTGGACGAGATGACCGGGCAGCAGCGGCTCACCTTCGGGCTGCTGTCGCTGGCCGACGGCATCGACGTGGTCATCGTCGCGGTCGGGTTGTTCGCCATCGGCGAGTCGCTGTGGGTTGCCGCGCACCTGCGCCACACCTCCGGCAAGCCGATCCCGGTGGGGCGGCCGTGGCTCGGCAAGGACGACCTGCGGCGCTCCTGGAAGCCGTGGCTGCGCGGTCCGCTGATCGGCTTCCCGTTCGGCGCGATCCCCGCCGGTGGCGCGGAAATCCCCACCTTCCTGTCCTACGTCACCGAGAAGCGGTTGTCCCGCAACCGGCACGAGTTCGGCAAGGGCGCCATCGAAGGTGTCGCCGGGCCGGAGGCCACGGCCAGCGCCTCCGCTGCCGGGACCATGGTCTCGATGCTGACGCTGGGCCTGCCGACCACGGCGGTCGCGGCGGTCATGCTCGCCGCGTTCCAGCAGTACGGCATCCAGCCGGGACCGCTGCTGTTCCAACGCGAATCGGACCTGGTGTGGGCGCTGATCGCCAGCATGTTCATCGGCTCGGTGCTGCTGCTGGTGCTGAACCTGCCGCTGGCACCGGTGTGGGCGAAGCTGCTGCAGATCCCGCGGCCCTACCTGTACGCGGGCATCCTGTTCTTCGCCAGCATCGGGGCGTACGCCGTCGGTGGGTCTTCGCTGGACCTGCTGGTGCTGTTCATCATCGGGCTCATCGGGTTCGCGATGCGCCGCTACGGGCTGCCGGTGCTGCCCGCGATCATCGCGGTGATCCTGGGGCCGACCGCCGAGCAGCAGATGCGGCGCGCGTTGCAGATCAGTGACGGTCAGGTCACCGGTCTGATCAACACCCCGTTCTCCATCGGGGTCTACGCCGTGGTCCTGCTGATCCTGGCGTGGCCGCTGCTGGCCCGCTTCCTGCCCCGCCGCCAGGTGGCTGAGCAGGGCGGCGAGCGGGAGGAGGAGCGGGCGGAGGTCTAGCGACCCCGGAACGATCTCCGCTCCCGACGGGGGGGCGCCCCCCCCCCCCCCCCCCCCCCGCCCCCCCGCCCCCCCCCCCCCCCCCCAAAGGGGGGGCGAAACCACCCCCGGGGGGGGGCGAAAAGCGCAGCCCCCCCGGCCCA
>NZ_JAIUJZ010000032.1:0-6165 GCF_020176775.1 Saccharopolyspora sp. 6M | reverse complement strand
TGGTGGCGGGGGGGGTGCTCCGCCCCCGGGGCACGCCGCCCCGCCCCCGGGGGGGGGGGGGCCCCCCCCCCGGGGGGGGGGCCCCCCCGTCACCCGCCCCCGAACGATCATCGGACGAACTACACTCCGGCTGGTGGCCGAATACCGGATCGACGACCTGGCCCGCGCCGCGGGCACCACGGTGCGCAACGTGCGGGTCTACCAGGACCGGGAGCTGCTGCCCGCGCCCCGCCGCGAAGGGCGGCTGGCGATCTACTCCGACGCGCACCTGGTCCGCCTCCGGATGATCATCAACATGCTGGGCCGCGGCTACGCGTTCGCGCAGATCCGCGAGATGCTCTCGGCGTGGGAATCGGGGCGCAGCCTCGCCGACGTGCTCGGCCTCGAAGAGGTCATGGGGGAGTCGTGGGCGGAGCAGTCGCCGCGCGTCTACTCGCTGTCGCAGCTGCGCGAGATGTTCCGCGGCCAGCTCAACCAGCAGAACATCCGCCGGGCCATCGAGCTGGGCCTGCTGGAGCGGTGGGGTGCCCGGTTCGTCGCGCCCAGCCCGCAGCTGCTCGACGCGGGCAGCGAACTGGTGCGGCTCGGAGTGCCGCTCGCCGAGGTCCTCGAACTCGCCGAGCAGCTGCAGTCCGATGTGGACCACGTCTCCGAGGCGCTGGTGTCGCTGGTGCGCACCCACGTCCTCGCCCCCGCGGACACCGCCTGGGACGACTCGGAGGTGCAGCGCTACACCGAGGTGGTGCGGCGGCTGCGGCCGCTGGCGATGTCCGCGCTGAACGCGGCGGCGGCCCGGTCCGCGGAACGCGTCATCCCCGACATCCTCGGCGACCGGCTCGTCGCCCTGCTGCGGGACGAGGAGGACCCCGGCGCCGCAGGGTGATCCGCCGTCCTCGCGGGGGCACGGCTGAGAACCCGCCGGTGGTCGGCCTGCGAACCCGGTCGGCGGCGCAGCGGTTCCGCCGCTGACGAGGAACGGTCGCGCGGACCGCGCGGCACTCCGGGGTGGAGCGCCGCGCGGTGCTCGCGAACCCGCTCAGCGGTTGTTGAAGCCGGCGCGGCGCAGCGCGTCCGCCATCGCCCCGCCCGCGGGAGCGGAGTCGCGCTTGCGCTGACCGCCGCCCTTGCCACCACGGCCGTTCCCGCCGCCACCACCGGGGCGACCGCCGCGGCGCTCGCCGGAGCTCTGGCCGCCGGAGCTCTGACCGCGCTCGGCGCCGACCTCGTCGTCCAGCCGCAGCGTCAACGAGATCCGCTTCCGCGGGACGTCCACGTCGAGGACCTTCACTTTCACCACGTCGCCGGACTTCACCACGTCGTGCGGGTCGTTGACGAAGTTCTTCGACATCGCCGAGACGTGCACCAGGCCGTCCTGGTGAACCCCGACGTCCACGAACGCGCCGAACGCGGCCACGTTCGTCACGACGCCCTCCAGCCGCATCCCCGGCTGCAGGTCACCGATCTTCTCCACGCCGTCGGCGAAGGTCGCCGTCTTGAACGTCGGCCGCGGGTCGCGCCCCGGCTTCTCCAGCTCGGAGAGGATGTCGGTGACCGTCGGCAACCCCACCGAGTCGTCGACGAAGTCGGCGGGCTTGATGCCGCGCAGCACCCGCTCGTTGCCGATCAGCGCGCCCAGCTCGGCCCCGGTCGATTCCAGGATGCGCCGCACCACCGGGTAGGACTCGGGGTGCACGCTGGAGGAGTCCAGCGGGTCGTCGCCGTCGGGGATGCGCAGGAAGCCCGCGCACTGCTCGAACGCCTTCGGCCCGAGCCGCGCCACGTCCTTGAGGCCCTTGCGGGAGCGGAACGGCCCGTTTCCGTCGCGGTGCGCCACGATGTTCTCGGCGAGGCCCTCGCCGATGCCGGACACGCGGGTCAGCAGCGGCACCGATGCGGTGTTCACGTCCACGCCCACCGCGTTCACGCAGTCCTCCACCACCGCGTCCAGCGAGCGGGACAGCTTCGTCTCGGTGATGTCGTGCTGGTACTGCCCGACGCCGATCGACTTCGGATCGATCTTGACCAGCTCGGCCAGCGGGTCCTGCAACCGGCGCGCGATGGACACCGCGCCGCGCAGCGACACGTCCAGCTCCGGCAGCTCCCGGGACGCGTAGGCGGACGCCGAGTACACCGAGGCGCCGGCCTCGGACACCGAGATCTTCGTCAGCCCCAGGTCCGGGTGCCGCTTGATCAGATCGGCGGCGAGCCGGTCGGTCTCCCGGGAGGCGGTGCCGTTGCCGATGGCGATCAGGTCCACGCCGTGCGCCCGGGCCAGCTTCTCCAGCGAGGCCAGCGCCTGGTCCCAGCGCTGCTGCGGCTGGTGCGGGTAGATGGTGTCGGTGGCCACCAGCTTGCCGGTGCCGTCGACCACGGCGACCTTCACCCCGGTGCGGAAGCCCGGGTCCAGGCCCATCGTGGCGCGGGTGCCCGCCGGGGCGGCCAGCAGCAGGTCCCGCAGGTTCGCCGCGAACACCCGCACCGCCTCGTCCTCGGCGGCCTGCCGCAGCCGCAGCCGCAGGTCGATGCCCAGGTGGGTCAGGATGCGGGTGCGCCACGCCCAGCGGACCACCTCGCCGAGCCAGCGGTCGGCGGGCCTGCCCAGGTCGGAGATCTCGAAGCGCCGCGCGATCTCCCGCTCGTACGGGGTGGGGCCCTCCTGCTCGCTGCCGTCGTCGGGTTCCAGGCCGAGGTCCAGGACCTCTTCCTTCTCCCCGCGGAACAGCGCCAGGATGCGGTGCGAGGGCAGCTGCTCGAACGGCTCGTCGAACTCGAAGTAGTCGGCGAACTTCGCGCCCTCGTCCTGCTTGCCCTCGCGCACCCGCGATGTCACCCGGCCGTGGGTCCACATGCGTTCGCGCAGCTCGCCCACCAGGTCGGCGTCCTCGGAGAAGCGCTCCACGAGGATCGCCCTCGCCCCCTCCAGCGCCGCGCCCGCGTCGGCCACGCCCTTGTCGGCGTCGACGTACTCGGCGGCGCGGGCCTGCGGGTCCTGCTCGGGGTCCGACAGCAGCAGGTCGGCGAGCGGTTCGAGCCCGGCCTCCCGCGCGATCTGGCCCTTGGTGCGCCGCTTCGGCTTGTACGGCAGGTAGATGTCCTCCAGGCGGGCCTTCGAGTCGGCCGCGTTGATGCGGGCCTCCAGCTCGGCGTCGAGCTTGCCCTGCGAGCGGATCGACTCCAGCACCGTGCTGCGCCGCTCCTCCAGCTCGCGCAGGTAGCGCAGCCGCTCCTCCAGGGTGCGCAGCTGCGCGTCGTCGAGCCCGTCGGTGGCCTCCTTGCGGTACCGCGCGACGAACGGCACCGTGGCGCCGCCGTCGAGCAGGCCGACGGCGGCCTCGACCTGCCGCTCCCGCACGCCGAGCTCCTCGGCGATCCTCTGATGCACAGCCGTCGTCACGATGTCCCGACACCTCTCCTGATCTCCGCCCAGAACCGTCCGTGCATTCTGCCCGACGTCCCGATCAAGCCCGCCCGGTGCGCGCGTCGGCGTGTCGGCACGGCCCGTGGCCTGCGGTTCCGCACCCGGTGCGGTGGGCCGCGGGGGCATACGCTCGCCGCGGGAGGTGGGCACGTGGAAGCTGCGGACGTCACGCGTGGCTCCCGGGGCAGGCTGCCTCCCGAGACGACGAGCTTCATCGGCAGGCGCCGGGAGCTCGCCGAGGCTCGCAGGCAGATGTACTCGGGACGGCTGCTCACGCTCACCGGACCGGCCGGGGTCGGCAAGAGCAGGCTGGCGCTGCGCCTGGCGCGCAAGCTGCGCCGGGCCTACCCGGACGGGGTGGTGCTGGTCGGGCTCTCCGACGTGCAGGACCCGGCCCTGCTGCCGCAGACCGTCGCCGCCGCGCTCGGCGGCAGGCCCGGCCCCGGCAACCCCGCCGAGGGCCTGGTGTCCCGGCTCCGCGGCGAACGGGTGCTGATCATCCTCGACGACTGCGACCACGTGCTCGGCGCGGCCGCCCGGCTGGCCCGCGAGCTGCTCACCGAGCACGAGCACGTGCACGTGCTGGCCACCAGCAGGCAGGCGCTGGGCGTGGCGGGGGAACTGGTGCTCCCGGTGGCGCCGCTGTCGCTGCCCGCCGAGACCGACGCGCCCGACCGCGCCTACGGCGACGTGTTCGCCGACGCGGTCAGCCTGTTCACCGACCGGGCCGCCGCCGTCGTTCCCGGCTTCCGCCTCGACGAGGGGAACCGGGACGCGGTGGTGCGGATCTGCCGCAGGCTGGACGGGATGCCGCTGGCCATCGAACTCGCCGCCGCCCAGCTCGGCGAATCCACGCCCGAGGAGGTGCTGGACCGGCTCGACGACCGGTTCGCCCTGCTCACCAGCGGGGACCAGCCGGCCAGGGACGAGGCGCTGGAGGAGTCCATCGGCTGGAGCTTCGGGTTGTGCACCCCGGGCGAGCAGCTGCTGTGGGCGCGGTTGTCCTGCTTCGTCGGCGAGTGGGACGCGGCCGCGGTCCGCGAGGTGTGCTGCGACGAGCGGCTCACCGCGGCCGACGTGGACGAGGCGCTGGACGTGCTGGTGTCCAAATCGGTGGTGGTGCGCGAGCACGACGAGATGGCGTGCACCGACTACTACCGCATGTTCGACAGCATCCGGGAGTTCGGCCTGTCCCGGCTGCACGACACCGGCGAGGAGGCCGCCGTCCGCGCCCGGCACGCCGTCTGCTTCCACCGGCTCGCCGACCGCTACAGCAACGAGGTGTTCGGACCGCGCCAGCTGGAGTGGATCCACCACATGATCCACGTGCACCCGAACCTGCGGCTGGTCCTGGAACACGACCTCGCCGACCCGGAGCGGGCGCGGGTGGCGGCGGCGACCGCGGCGAAGCTGTGGTCGTTCTGGTTCTCCGGCAACGCGTTGCGGGAGGGGTACGAGTGGCTGCGGAGCTCGGTGGCGGCGGTGCCCGAGCCCGTCGCCGAACGCGCCGACTGCCTGTCCACGCTGGCGTTCCTCGCGCTGCACGTGGGCGACCTCGACGCGGCGGAGACCGCGCTGGCCGAGGCCGTCGAGATCGCCGAGCGGATCGGGGACCGCGGGCTGCAGGCGAGGGTGGACGGCACCCGGGGCATGGTGGTGATGCTCCGCGGGCGGCTGGACGAGGCGGCCGGCTACCTGGAGCGCGCCGCGATCGGCAACACCGCCACCGGGAACCTGTTCGGCTACACCAACGCGATGATCCTGCTGGCCTGCCTCGGGTTCTACCGGCACGACCCGCGCGGCGCCGAATCGGCCGCCGAGTGCCTGCGGCTGTGCGAGACGTTCGGGGCGCCGTGGACCAAGAGCTACGTGCTGTGGGTGGTGTCCCTGCACCGCTGGCGCGGCGGCGACCCGCGGGAGGCGTCGCTGCTGATCCAGCAGGCGATCCGGTTGCAGCAGCTGGCCCACGACCTGGCCGGCCTCGGCGTGTACCTGGAGGTGCTGTCCTGGTGCGCCACCTCCACCGGCCAGCCGCGGCGGGCGGCGCGGCTGATGGGGGCCTCGGAGGCGCTGCGCAAGGCCAACGGCGGCGAGATGGGCGACTCGGTGTACTTCGACGACTACGACGCGGTGGCGATGGCGTGGGCGTGGCAGGTGCTCGGCGAGGAGGAGTTCCGGGCCGCCACCCGCGAGGGCGCCGGGTGGGAGCTGCCGGAGATGGTCGCCTACGCGCTCGGCGAAGGCGGCTCCCCGCCCGAGGTGCCGTTCGGCGCGGGGGTGGCCGAGCTGTCGCCGCGGGAGGTGGAGACGGCGGTGCTGCTCGCGGCCGGGATGACCGCGGCGGAGATCGCCGAGCGGCTCGGCGTCGAACCGCTGGCCGGGGAGGTGGAGGCCGAGCAGGTGCTGGAGCAGCTCGGCTTCGCCGACCGGGACGAGCTCGCCGGCTGGGTCCGGCGGCGCTCCGCGTAACGATCGGGGTCGTCCGATAGGGTGATGGCGCGCCGGTCGATCGTACGGTCCGGTGGCCCTCCGGAGCGGCTCGCCGAGTTCCCCCGGAAGTGAGCCACCTCTCCGGATCGCCCGGGAATTTGCACCGTGGGTGACGGACCGCCGGGGTGGCGGTGGCCTGAAGAGCCGGAACCAGGTACCTCCCTACGTAGAAACCGCGATGCACGTACACGCTCCGTTCCGGAGTGTGGGTCCACGTGACACCCCCCGATCGACACGAGAACCCCGAGACCCCGACC
>NZ_JAIUJZ010000031.1:0-19880 GCF_020176775.1 Saccharopolyspora sp. 6M | reverse complement strand
CCCCCCCAATAAAAAGCCCGAACCCGCAAAAGTCCCCACACCCGAAGGATGTGGGGACTGAACACGCTGACGTAGCCCCGACGGGATTCGAACCCGCGCTACCGGCGTGAAAGGGCGGCGTCCTAGGCCGCTAGACGATGGGGCCCTAGAACGAACGATCATTGCTGATCGTTCCGCTGGGGTACCAGGACTCGAACCTAGACTAACTGAACCAGAATCAGTCGTGCTGCCGATTACACCATACCCCATCGGCTTCGGCGTTCAGCGGTGTTGGTCCGGGCTTCTGGAGGAAGTCCGACTCTTTGCCGCTGTCCGCCTTGCTGATGAAAATAGTAGAGCATGGCCCGCGGGGCCGTGACAGCACCCCCCTCTTCGGATGACTTCCCTGGTGGGGGTGGGTCCGGGGCGCTGTCCGGTCGGCGTCGTCGCCGGCGTCGCGGGCCGGGCTCGTTCAGCCGCTGAGCGCGCCGAGGCGCGGTCTCCCGATGTCCGGGTGGGACCGGTCCGCCGGAGTCGGGGCGGGGGCGTGCTGGCCGGGGATCCCGGGCGCGAAGGGCAGTTCGCAGACGAGGAGTTCGGGGAGTTCCGCGAGGCTGGTGATCATGGACACGCCGTCGGGCGGGGTGTGCTCGGTTCCGCCGCGGTTGAGCCAGACGCCGTGCAGTCCGGCGTCGGCGGCGCCGAGGGCGTCGGTGTCGAGCCGGTCGCCGACGTGGACGACTTCGTGCGGGGCGGCGCCGAGGGATTCGCAGGCGGCGTGGAAGATCCGCGGATCGGGTTTGGCGATGCCGAGTTCGCCGGAGATGACGAGGCTGTCGAAGACGCCGGCGAGCCCGGTGCGGCTGATCTTCTTGCGCTGGTAGGCGCTGGGCGCGTTGGTGATGACGGCGAGTTGGAGGCCTGCGGCGCGCAGCCAGTCGAGGCAGGGCACGGCGTCGTCGAAGAGGCACCAGGCGGCTTGCATGGCGGCCATGCGGCGGTCTTCGCGGGCGGCGGCTTCGGCGTCGCTGAGCCGTTCGCCGAAGGCGGCGAAGAAGGCGCGGGTGCGTTCGCGGCACATGGTGGCGAAGTCGAGTTCGCCCGCGACGTAGCGCTCGTAGTGCTCTTCGGTGGTGTGTCGCCACACGGGCCAGGCGGCGTCGTTGCCGATGAGGGCGCGGAGGCCGAGGCGGGAGGAGGCTGCGTTGTCGAGCAGGGTGTCGTCGATGTCGAGGCACACGGCTTTGACGTGGCCGGGTGGGGCGATCTCTGGGTGCGGCGCGGATGTCACCCCGAGAGGCTAGGTGTTCACCGGCGGTGCCCGACTCGGCCAAGCCGGTGATAGTCGTTGGCTGACACGGTTTAGTGCACGCGCCGGTACCGGGTGACGTCCATTGCGGACATCACCCGGTCGCCGGAATCGTGCTGCTGATCAGCCCAGTGCGCGCCGGAGGCGCTGGAGCGAGACGTCTCGCCCGAGCAGTTCCATCGATTCGTACAGCGGCGGCGACACGGTGCGACCGGTGACGGCGACGCGGACGGGCGCGAAGGCCTTGCGCGGTTTGATGCCGAGTCCGTCCACGACGGACTCCTTGAGCGCCGCTTCGATGGCTTCGGTGGTCCAGCCGTCGAGGGCGTCGAGGGCGCCGATGGCGGCTTCGAGGACGGGCCGCGCGTCGTCGCCGAGGGCCTTCTGCGCGGAGGCCTCTTCGGGTTCGAACTCGTCGCCCGCGAACAGGAACCGCATCATGCCGACGGCGTCGGAGAGCACGATGAGCCGTTCCTGCACGAGGGGTGCGGCGGCGCGCACGGTGTCGAGCTGCTGCTCGGTGGGTTCGGCGTCGAGCACGCCGCCCGCGACGAGGTAGGGCACGACGCGCTGCACGAAGTCGTCGGGGGCGAGGGCCCGCAGGTGCGCCGAGTTGATGGCGTCGGCCTTCTTCTGGTCGAACCGCGCGGGGTTGCTGCTCACGCTGCCGATGTCGAATGCCTCGACCATCTCGTCGAGGGTGAACACGTCGCGGTCGTCGGCGATGGACCAGCCGAGCAGCGCCAGGTAGTTGAGCAGCCCTTCGGGCAGGAATCCGCGGTCCCGGTGGTGGAACAGGTTGGACTGCGGGTCGCGCTTGGAGAGCTTCTTGTTGCCTTCGCCCATGACGAACGGCAGGTGCCCGAAGGCGGGGGTGAAGTCGGTGACGCCGATGCGCTGGAGCGCTTCGTAGAGCGCGATCTGGCGCGGGGTGGAGGAGAGCAGGTCCTCGCCGCGCAGCACGTGGGTGATGCGCATGAGCGCGTCGTCGACGGGGTTGGTGAGGGTGTAGAGCGCGTCGCCGCTGCCGCGGACGAGCACCGGGTCGGGCACGGTGCCCGCGCGGAAGGTGATCTCGCCGCGGACGAGGTCGTCGAAGGTGATGTCGTGGTCCGGCATCCGCAGCCGCAGCACGGGGGTGCGGCCTTCGGCGCGGTGGGCGGCCTTCTGCTCGTCGGTGAGGTCGCGGTCGAAGTTGTCGTAGCCGAGCTTGGGGTCGCGGCCGGCGGCCTTGTGCCGGGCTTCGACCTCTTCCGGCGTGGAGTACGCCTCGTAGAGCTCGCCGGCGGCCAGCAGGCGCTGGGCGATGTCGGCGTAGACGTCCTTGCGCTCGCTCTGCCGGTAGGGGCCGTGCTCGCCGCCGACACCGGGACCTTCGTCCCAGTCGAGGCCGAGCCAGCGCAGCGCTTCGAGCAGCGCGTCGTAGGACTCCTGGCTGTCCCGGCTGGCGTCGGTGTCCTCGATGCGGAACACGAGGCTGCCGCGGTGGTGCCGGGCGAAGGCCCAGTTGAACAGGGCGGTGCGGATCAGCCCGACGTGCGGCGTGCCGGTGGGCGACGGGCAGAACCGGGCGCGGACGGTTCCTGGCGCTGGGGTGGCGAACTCTGGCGTGCTCATGACCCGCCCACCATATCGGGCGGGGCGGGGTGGTTGACCAGCGAGTCCGGGAGGAGCACCCTGGAGTTATTCAACGTCCGTTGAATATCGATCGGGTGTTCGTGCAGCGCCGCACCGGCTGGGAGTGATCGGGATGGAACGCACCACCTGCTGCGTCATCGGAGGCGGACCCGCGGGCATGGTCCTGGGGCTGCTGCTGGCCCGCTCCGGGGTGCGGGTCACCGTCTTGGAGAAGCACGGCGACTTCCTGCGGGACTTCCGCGGCGACACGGTGCACCCGACGACCCTGCAGCTCATGGACGACCTCGGCCTGGCGGAGCGGTTCGCCGCGCTGCCGCAGCGCAGGGTGGAGACGGTGCGGCTGCCCGTCGGCGAGGACGGCGAACTCGTCACCATCGGGGACTTCCGGCTGCTCCCGATCAAGTACAACCACATCGCGCTGGTCCCGCAGTGGGATCTGCTGGACCTGCTCGCCGAGGAGGCGAAGCAGCAGGACGGTTTCGCGCTGCGGATGCGCACCGAGGTCACCGGGCTCATCCGGGAGGGCGGCCGGGTCAACGGCGTGCACTACCGCGAGGCCGACGGCACCACCGGGGAGCTGCGCGCCGACATCACCGTCGCCTGCGACGGACGGGATTCGCTCGCCCGGCGGCTGCCGGAGCTCGGGCTGCGGGACTTCCCCACTCCGATGGACGTGCGCTGGTTCCGGGTGCCACGCCGGGAGGACGACCCCTCCGGGCTGGTCGGGCTGGTCCGCGACCGCACGTTCACCGCGCTGATCGACCGCGGCGACTACTACCAGACGGCCTCGATCATCGCGAAGGACACCGATGCCGACGGCAGGTCCGGGCCGATCGAGGAGTTCAACCGGCGGCTGCGCCACCTCGTGCCCTGGTTCGACGACGGCCGCGAGCTGGTCGGCGAGTGGGCGGACGTGAAGCTGCTGCACGTCACCCTCGACCGGTTGCGCAAGTGGCACGTGCCGGGGCTGCTGTGCATCGGGGACGCGGCGCACGCCATGTCCCCGGTCGGCGGCATCGGCATCAACCTGGCCGTGCAGGACGCGGTCGCCGCGGCCCGGCACCTGGCGCGGCCGCTGCGCGAGGGCCGGTTGCGGCGCAGGCACGTGGCGGCGATCCAGCGCAGGCGCTGGCCGACGACCGTGCTGATCCAGGGATTGCAGAAGGTGTTGCACCGCAACGTGGTCGAGCCCGCGCTGCGCGGTGCCATCGACTTCGGGGGCCGGACCCGGCTGCCGCGCCCGATCCGGTTGATCACGCGGCTGCCCGCGCTGCGCGTGCTCCCGCCCTACCTGCTCGCCTACGGCGCTCTTCGCGAACGCCCTCCGGCTCGCTGGTCGTCTCGTTGAGGGGGTGGGTGGCGGAACCTCAGCTGGTGGTCCGGTTGCGTGCGTGGTCGTTGGCTCAGCGCTTCGCGCTGACAGGAAAGGATCGGGGACGGGCACTGCCCGCCGCTCTGGGCGGGCGGCGGGCAGTGCGGGTCACTGCACCGGGTTGGTGAGGGTGCCGAGGCCGTCGATGGAGACGGAGACCGACTGGCCGGACTTCATCGGCCCCACCCCGGCGGGGGTGCCGGTGAGGATGACGTCGCCGGGCAGCAGCGTCATGATCCGCGACACCCAGGACACCAGGCCCGCCACGTCGTGCAGCATCAGCGAGGTCCGCGACTCCTGGTGGAGCTCGCCGTCCAGCTCGGTGCGCAGCCCCAGGTCGGCGGGGTCCACGGCGGTGTCGATCCACGGCCCCAGCGGGCAGAACGTGTCGTAGCCCTTGGCCCGCGTCCACTGCCCGTCGGCCTGCTGCTGGTCGCGCGCGGTGACGTCGTTGGCGATCGTGTAGCCGAGGACCACCTCGGTGCCGCGCGCCTCCGGCACGTCCTTGCACGGCTGGCCGATGACGGCGGCCAGCTCGCCCTCGAAGTCGACGCGCTCCGAGTTCGGCGGCAGCTTGATCGGCGCGTTCGGGCTCGTGACCGAAGTCGACGGCTTCATGAAGATCACCGGGTTCGCCGGCGCCTCCCCGCCCATCTCCTTCGCGTGGTCGGCGTAGTTCTTGCCGACGCAGACGACCTTGCTGGGCAGGATCGGGGCGAGCAGCCGGACGTCGGCCATCGGCCACTTGCGCCCGGTGAAGGTGGGGTCGCCGAACGGGTGCTGGTCGATCTCGATGGCCAGCACCTTCTCCTTCGGCGCGGACGGATCGGGTTCCAGCGCGACGAACGACACCCCGTCGGAGTGGGCGACTCGGGCCAGGCGCACGGCGGACCTCTTTTCGTTCCCGGTTGTTCCACGTGGCCCGCGCGGGGCGGGCCGGACCAGCCTATGCGGTCGCGGCGGCCGGGCCCGTCGCCGGTCGGCCCGCGTTCGCGTTGCGGCGCAACGCCTTGTACGCGAGGGCGTCGCGGAGCGCGAGCCAGCTGGCCTCGACGATGTTGCCGTGCACGCCGACGGTGGTCCACTCCTCGTGGTCGTCCCGGGATTCCACCAGCACCCGGGTGACCGCGTCGGTGCCGGAGGCGTCGGTGAGGATGCGGACCTTGTAGTCCACCAGCGCCACCTCGTCCAGCCACGGCAGGTGCGGCACCAGCGCCTCGCGCAGCGCCGCGTCCAGCGCGTTCACCGGGCCGTTGCCCTCGGCGGTGGCGATCACCCGGGTTCCGGCGACGTGCACCTTCACCGTGGCCTCGGAGACGACGGCGCCGTCGGGGCGGTGGTCCAGCAGCACCCGGTAGGACTCCAGCTCGAACGGCGCCTCCGGTACCGCGGACCGCTCCCCCGCCGCGTCGAGTTCGCGGCGCAGCAGCAGTTCCAGCGAGGCGTCGGCGGCCTCGAAGGACCAGCCGCGCGCCTCCAGCTCCTTGACCCTGCGCACCGCGCCGCCGACCGCGTCGGGCGCCCCGGACAGGTCCACGCCGAGTTCGGCGCCCTTGAGCTCCAGGCTGGCGCGCCCGGCCATCTCGGTGACCAGCACCCGCATCTCGTTGCCGACCACGGCCGGGTCCAGGTGGTTGTACAGCTCCGGGTCGACCTTGATCGCGCTCGCGTGCAGCCCCGCCTTGTGCGCGAACGTGGAAGCGCCCACGTACGCCTGGTGCGCATCGGGGGCGAGGTTGGCGATCTCGGCGAGCGCGTGCGAGACGCGGGTCAGCTCGGTCAGCCGCCCGTCCGGCAGCACCGGCATGCCGAGCTTGGTCCGGAGGTTCCCGACGACCGAGAACAGGTCCGCGTTGCCCGCGCGCTCGCCGTAACCGTTGGCGGTGCACTGCACGTGGCTGGCGCCGGCCTGCACGGCGGCGACCGAGTTGGCGACGGCGCAGGCGGTGTCGTCCTGGCAGTGGATGCCGACGCGGAACCCGGTGCGCGCCACGACCTCCCGCACGGTGTCGGCGAGCCCGGTCGGCAGCTGCCCGCCGTTGGTGTCGCACAGCACGGCGAGGTCGGCGCCGGCGGTGACGGCGGCGTCGAGCACCCGCAGCGCGTGGTCCGGGTCGTGGGCGTAGCCGTCGAAGAAGTGCTCGGCGTCCACGAACACCCGGCGACCCTCGCCGACGAGGTGGCGCACCGTGTCGGCGATCATCGCGCGGTTCTCCTCGGCGCTGGTGCGCAACGCGCGCTCCACGTGCCTGCGGTCGGCCTTGGCGACGAGGGTGATGACGGATGCGCCGGAGTCGAGCAGCGCCCGCACCTGCGGGTCCTCCTGCGCGGGCACGCCCGCCCGGCGGGTGGCGCCGAAGGCGACGAGCGCGGCGTGCCGCAGGTCGAGCTCACCGGCGGCGGCGCGGGCGAAGAACTCGGTGTCCTTGGGCAGCGCGCCGGGCCAGCCTCCTTCGACGAAGCCGACGCCGAGCGAGTCCAGCAGCCGCGCGACGGCGAGCTTGTCGGTGACCGAGAAGGAGATGCCTTCCCGCTGGGCTCCGTCGCGCAGCGTGGTGTCGTAGACGTGGAAGTCGTCGCCGAGCGGGGTGCCGGCCGGGGTCGTGCGGGTCACTTGGGGTCTCCTGCGGGCTGTCGGGTGTCTCGTGCGGCGGAGCCGCCTGGTGCCGAACCGCCCCCGGAACATGAAAAAGACCCCCCGCGTGGATGCGAGAGGTCTGCGCGCCGGGGGTGCGGAATCCGTCACCCGGCGCGCGCTCCGATAATGATCATGGTCGTGGTGGCCACGCCCGCATGCTGCCACACCGCACCGGCCCGGCACCACCCGCCGGTTCCCCGATCCGCCCAGGTGGAACGCGTCCGAGGTCCGCACCCGGAGACGAGGGCGGGCGCCTCCCCGGAGTGGGGAGGCGCCCGTCCTGGACCCGGAGATCAGGGTTGCTGGGCCACCTCGCGGGAGGACACCAGCGCGGCGAGCCGGTCGCCGACGGCGAACGTCGCTCCCGGTGCCGAGTGGTCCCGCGTCGCCAGGTCGAAGGCCACGGAGGCCTCCACCCGGCGTGCCGCCTCGGTCTGCCCGACGTGGTCGAGCAACAGCGCCACCGACAGCACCGCGGCCGTCGGGTCCGCCGAACCGTGCCCGGCGATGTCCGGCGCGCTGCCGTGCACCGGCTCGAACATGCTCGGGTTCCGCCGCGTCGCGTCGATGTTGCCGCTGGCGGCGAGACCGATCCCACCGGTCACCGCACCGGCCAGGTCGGTGATGATGTCGCCGAACAGGTTGTCGGTGACCACCACGTCGAACCGGCTCGGGTCGGTCACCAGGTGGATCGTCGTCGCGTCCACGTGCTGGTAGGCGACCGTCACGTCGGGGTGTTGCAGCGAGACCTCCTCGACCACCCGGGACCACAACGATCCGGCGTGGGTGAGGACGTTGGTCTTGTGCACCAGCGTGAGGTGCTTGCGCGGCCGGGACGCGGCGCGGGCGAACGCGTCGCGCACCACCCGCTCCACGCCGAACGCCGTGTTGAGGCTGACCTCGGTGGCGATCTCGTGGGTCGTGTCCTTGCGCAGCAGACCGCCGTTGCCCGCGTAGGGGCCTTCGGTGCCTTCGCGCACCACCACCATGTCGATCTCACCCGGGTCGTTGACCGGGCTCTTCACCCCCGGGTACAGCCGGGCGGGGCGGAGGTTGACGTGGTGGTCGAGCTCGAAGCGCAGCCGCAGCAGCAGCCCGCGCTCCAGGATTCCGCTCGGCACCGAGGGGTCGCCGACCGCGCCGAGCAGGATCGCGTCGTGCTGGCGGAGTTCGGTCAGCACCGATTCCGGCAGCAGCTCACCGGTCGCGTGCCAGCGGGCGGCTCCCAGGTCGTATCGAGTGATCTCGGTATCGGGAACGACCTCACCGAGGACCTTGAGCGCCTCGGCCACCACCTCCGGCCCGATCCCGTCACCGGGGATCACAGCGAGCCGCATGTACACACCTCCCGACTACCACCCCGACCCGCGGGGCTCGAACTGTTGCGCCGAAGGCTACCGGCAAGGCCACGCGGGCAGGCACGCCGGACCCACCAAGTGGTCGAGGCATCCCGGTTGGCGGGACACCCGAACGAGTGACGCAGGTGAGCGGGGTGGCGAAAAGGGCCGCCCACAGGTGTGCGACGGCCCCTTTTCCGGCAACGGCGAACCCGAAACCTCGCCGGTCAGCCGATCACTCGAAGTCCACGGTCCGGACCGTGCGAGCGCCGACGGCCGCGCCGATCGGCTCCAGCACGCCCGCCTCCACCGGGCGGTCCACCCGCAGCAGCATGATCGCGTCGGAGCCCTCGGCGGTCTGGCTGACCGTGGCCGCCTCGATGTTCACGCCGACCTCGCCCAGCAGGGTGCCGACCTTGCCCATCACGCCCGGGCGGTCCGGGTACTCCAGCAGCAGCACGCTGCCCTCGGCCCGCAGGTCGAAGTGGCGGCCGTTGACCTCGATCAGCTTCTCCACCAGGTCGGTGCCCGACAGCGCGCCCGACACGACCGCCGAACGGCCGTCGGCGAGCGTCGCGCGCACCGAGACGACGCTGCGGTGGTTCGGGCTCTCCGAGGTGGTCTTCACCTCGACCTGCACCCCGAGGTCCTCGGCCAGCTGCGGCGCGTTGACGAAGGTGACCTGGCTGTCCACGGCACCGGAGAACACGCCGCGCAGCGCCGCGAGCTGCAGCACCGAGACGTCTTCGTGCGCGAGCTCGCCGCGCGCCTCGACGGTCACCGAGGTCGGCGTGCTGCCGAGCACGGCGGCCAGCAGCTGGCCCAGCTTCTGGGTCAGCGGCAGGTACGGGCGCACCTCTTCGCCGACGGCACCGCCCTGCACGTTCACCGCGTCCGGCACGAAGTCGCCGCGCAGCGCCAGCAGCACCGAGCGGGCCACGTCGGTGCCCGCGCGGTCCTGCGCCTCGGTGGTGGAGGCGCCCAGGTGCGGGGTGGCGACCACGTTGGTCAGCTCGAACAGCGGGCTGGAGGTGGTCGGCTCCGTCTTGTAGACGTCGATGCCGGCACCGCCGATGTGGCCGCTGCGGATCGCCTCGGCCAGCGCCTCCTCGTCCACCAGGCCACCGCGGGCGGCGTTGATGACGATGAGGCCCTGCTTGGCCTTCTTGAGCTCCTCCGCGCCGATCAGGCCGAGGGTCTCGGCGGTCTTCGGCAGGTGGATGGAGATCGCGTCGGCGCGCGCCAGCAGGTCTTCCAGGCTGACCAGCTCGATGCCCAGCTGCGCGGCGCGCGCGGCCGAGACGTAGGGGTCGTAGGCGATGAGCTTGGTGCCGAAGGCCGCGATGCGCTGCGCGAACAGCTGGCCGATCTTGCCGAGGCCGACGACGCCGATGGTCTTGCCGTTGAGCTCGATGCCGCTGAAGGAGCTGCGCTTCCACTCCCCCGCGCGCAGGCTCGCGTCCGCGGCGGCCACGTTGCGGGCCACCGCCAGCAGCAGCGCCAGCGCGTGCTCGGCGGCGGAGACGATGTTCGAGGTGGGCGCGTTGACGACCATCACGCCGCGCTCGGTGGCGGCGGGCACCTCGACGTTGTCCAGGCCGACGCCGGCGCGGGCGACGACCTTGAGCTTGCCGGTCGCGCCGAGGACTTCGGCGTCCACCTTGGTGGCGGAGCGGACCAGCAGCGCGTCGGCGTCGGCGACGGCCTCCAGCAGCGCCGGCCGGTCCGTGCCGTCGACGTGGCGGATCTCGACCTCTTCTCCGAGGGCTTCCAGCACGGAGGGGGCCAGCTTCTCGGCGATCAGGACGACAGGACGGTTGGTCACGGGCGCGCTCCATTGAGAGGGATCACGGTCGTAGCTGGGCACGGCGTTGTACCCGGACGGTCAGCGAGTTTAACGGGAGATTGAGAACTCGTTCACAAGGGTGTGACGCATCCCAACCCCACCGCGCGCCGCCCCGGGCGTCCGCGCGAGCGGCCCGACCGGATCGAAGGCGGGAGGATGAACCGGCAGCTCAGCGGCTGCGCGTGCGGTCGGGGATCACGGCTCGTCGAATTCGCCGTCCTTGGCCCCCGCGACGAAGGCGTCCCATTCCTCGGGCGTGAACACGAGGACGGGTCCTTCCGGCTCGGCGCCGTTGCGCATGCCGATGTAGCCGTCGACGAAGGCGATCTCCACGCCCGGTTCGTCGTCGTCCTCGGTGCTGGTGATCCACTCGGCGTCGGTGAAGTCCAGCTTGTGCCGGATGTGCGCCTTGTCGTCCACCGGTTCGTCCACGGTGGTGTTGGTCTCTTCGCTCACGCCCGGCACGATACCGCTCACCGGCGGTGCCCTTCGATCGCGTGAACGGGTGGCCGGTCCCCCGGACGCCGACGCGTCCGGGCCCTCCGGTGACGCCCCGCTGCGCGGTCGTCAACGGCGGGCCGCGCGGGGCCCGGCGAGCACGGCGACCGCGTTCGCCGCCACGATCACCCCGATCGCCACCCACTCCAGCGGTCCGGGCCGCTGGCCCAGCACGACGAGGCCGACCACCGCGGCGAGCACCGGGTTGACGCTCATGAAGACGCCGAAGAAGTTCGCGGGCACCCGGCGCAGCGCGAACAGGTCCGCGACGAACGGCACCACCGAGGACAGCACTCCCGCGGCGACCGCGCAGCCGAGCGCGGCGGGCGTCGGCGGGTGCTGCCAGAGCACCGCGATGCCGATCGGCAGGTACAGCAGCCCGGAGACGCCCGCCGCGGCCGCCGAGCCCTGCGCGCCGGGCACCCGGCGCCCCACGGTCCGGTTCAGCAGCACGTAGCAGCCCCAGCAGACCGCGGCCAGCAGCGCCAGCCCGATGCCCGCGTAGTCGGTGCTGGGCTGCGGCCGGGTCAGCACCACCACGGCGGCCCCGGCGGCGAGGGCGCAGCCGAGGTCGACGGCGCGCCGCGAGGTCAGCAGCGCCACCGCCAGCGGCCCGAGGAATTCGAGGGTGACGGCGAGGCCGAGCCCGACGCGGTCGATGGCGGTGTAGAGCGAGAGGTTCATGGTGGCGAACACGGCGGCCAGGCCCAGCACCGGCCACCACTGCCGCGCGGTGAACGAGCGCAGCCGCGGCCGCCCGGCGACCAGCAGCACCACGGCCGCCACCCACTGCCGCACCGCCACCACCCCGGCGGGCCCGACGACGGGGAACGCGAGCGCCCCGGTGGCGGCGCCGAACTGGTTCGACAGCCCGCCGCCGAGCATCAGCGCCACCCCGGCCGCCCGCCCGGTTCCCGCGGTCCCGTTGTCCGCGGTGGTGGTCCCGGTGGCCGGTTCGAGGCGTTCCGTCGTCGTCATGACCGCGAGCATCGGGCCGCCGCGGCGCCGGGCAAAATGCACCGGGACCACCATCCATACGCTGGAGTCATGGATGTGGAGTTGCGGCAGCTGCGCTGCCTGGTGGCGATCGCGGACGCCGGGACGTTCACCGACGCCGCGATCGAGCTCGGCGTGTCGCAGGCGGCGGTCTCGCGCACGCTGCGCTCGCTGGAGCGCGCGCTCGGCGTCCGGCTGCTGGACCGCACCAGCCGCAGCTGCGTCCCGACCACGGCGGGCGCGCGGGTGCTGGCCCGCGCCCGGCACCTGCTGGCCGAGGCGGAGGAGCTGGTGCGGGAGGCCACCGGCGGCCACGCCCGGCTGCGCCTCGGGCACGCGTGGTCGGCGGTGGGGCGGCACACCAAGGAGTTCCAGCGCCGCTGGGCGGCCGAGCACCCGGACGTGGCGCTGCACCTGGTGCGCACCAACACGCACACCGGCGGCCTCGCCGAGGGCGCCTGCGATCTGGCGGTGGTGCGGGCCGGGGTGGATTCCGCGCGCTACGGGCACGCGACGGTGGGACACGAGCGGCGCTACGTGGCGCTGGCGGGCGACGACCCGTGGGCGCGGCGGCGTTCGGTGCCGCTGGGCGAGATCCGGGACCGGGTGCTGGTGGTGGACCGCCGCACCGGCACCACCACCGCGGACCTGTGGCCGCCGGAGCAGCGCCCGGTGCTGGAGCAGACGCACGACATCGACGACTGGCTGGCGGCGATCGCGACCGGCCGCTGCGTGGGGATCACCCCGCACGGCACGGTCGCCCAGTACCGCCGCGACGGCATCACCTACCGCCCGGTCCGCGACGCGCCCCCGGTCCCCGTCCAGGTCATCTGGCCCCGCAACGACCCCCACCCCGCGACCAGCGCCGTGGTCGACCTCCTCACCACCCTCTACGCGAAGAAGCCCTGACACCCCCGTCCTGTCAGCGGCGAAGCCGATGAGCGGAGACCACACACGCAGCAGGACCACCCGCGGGTTCTCAGCGCTTTCCTCGCGAGGACAGCGTTTTCTCATGTGGCGGAGCCACCTGTGAAAACGATCCCGCAGCGAGGAAAGCGCTGAGGTTCCGCCACCCCACCCCGGATCAAGAAGACCCCGGGGAAAAAACGCCGAAGGCCCGGTGATCCCTTGTGAGGATCCCGGGCCTTCCCGACCGCTCACCCGCCGTCGATCGGACGGCGGGCGGCGTGCTGGTTCAGTTCAGCGGTGCGCCGATGCTCACTTCCCGGTCCAGGACATGAGGGCGCGGAGCTTCTTGCCGACCTCTTCGATCTGGTGGTCGTTGCCGGCCTGCTGCAGCTTGGTGAAGTGGGGGCGGCCGGCCTCGTCCTCGGCGACCCACTCCTTCGCGAAGGTGCCGTCCTGGATCTCGCCGAGGATCTTCTGCATGGATTCCTTGACGTGCGCGTCGACGACGCGCGGGCCGCGGGTGAGGTCGCCGTACTCGGCGGTGTCGGAGCAGGAGTAGCGCTGCCCGGCGATGCCGCCCTCCCACATGAGGTCGACGATCAGCTTCAGCTCGTGCAGCACCTCGAAGTAGGCGATCTCGGGCTGGTAGCCGGCCTCGACGAGGACCTCGAAACCGGTCTGCACGAGGGCGCTGGCGCCACCGCAGAGGACGGCCTGCTCACCGAACAGGTCGGTCTCGGTCTCCTCCTTGAAGGTGGTCTTGATGACGCCGGCGCGAGCGCCGCCGATGCCCGCGGCGTAGGACAGCGCCAGCGCCTGCGCGTTGCCGGAGGCGTCCTGCTCGATGGCGATCAGACACGGCACGCCCTTGCCGTCGACGAACTGGCGGCGCACCAGGTGGCCGGGACCCTTGGGAGCGACCATGGCGACGTCGACGTCCGACGGCGGCTGGATCAGGCCGTAGCGGATGTTGAAGCCGTGGCCGAAGAAGAGCGCGTCGCCGCTCTTGAGGTTGGGGGCGACGTCGTTGGCGTAGATCTCCCGCTGCTTGGTGTCCGGCGCCAGGATCATGATCACGTCGGCTTCGGCGGAGGCCTCGGCCGGGGTCAGCACCCGCAGGCCCTCTTCCTCGGCCTTGGCGCGGGACTTCGATCCCTCGGGCAGGCCGATGCGAACGTCCACACCGGAGTCGCGCAGGCTCAGCGCGTGCGCGTGGCCCTGGCTGCCGTAGCCGATGACCGCGACCTTGCGGCCCTGCACGATGCTGAGGTCGGCGTCGGCGTCGTAGAAGATCTCAGTTGCCATGATGGTTTCCGTGTTCCTTTCGGGACTTCTCGAATTGTTCTGCCCGCGGGGGCCGTCCCGGTCGCGGCGGGACGGCCGCCCGCCGGTGCGCGCCGCAGCGCTCCCGGCGGAGCCGGGGACCGGGGTCAGCGCACCGCGGTGGCGGTGATGGAGCGGGGTCCGCGGCCGATGGCGATCGCCCCGGACTGCACCATCTCCCGGATACCGTAGGGCTCCAGCATGCGCAGCAGCGCGCCCAGCTTCTCGCCGTCGCCGG
Organism: Saccharopolyspora sp. 6M; assembly: GCF_020176775.1. Lineage (NCBI taxonomy): Bacteria > Bacillati > Actinomycetota > Actinomycetes > Pseudonocardiales > Pseudonocardiaceae > Saccharopolyspora > Saccharopolyspora sp. 6M. The sequence continues at coordinate 5,797 of NZ_JAIUJZ010000031.1, read as the reverse complement.
TGGCTTCGACGGTCAGCGCCTCCGGGGAGACGTCGACGACCTTGGCCCGGAACAGCTGGACGGTTTCCAGCACCTGGCTGCGCACGGAGGCGTCCGCGCGCACCTTGACCAGGAGCAGTTCGCGCTGGACCGCGACCTCCGGTTCCAGCTCCACGATCTTGATCACGTTGACGAGCTTGTTGAGCTGCTTGGTGACCTGTTCGAGGGGCTGGTCGCTGACCGCGACCACGATCGTCATCCGGGAGATCTCCGGGTGCTCGGTCGGGCCGACGGCCAGGGATTCGATGTTGAAGCTGCGGCGGGAGAACAGCCCGGAGACGCGGGCGAGCGCGCCCGGCACGTTCTCCACCAGCACGCTGAGAGTGTGTCGGCTCATGGGTGCGGTCACCCCTCGTCTTCGTCGAACAGCGGGCGGATTCCGCGCGCCGCCATGATCTCGTCGTTGCCGGTTCCCGCGGCCACCATGGGCCACACCTGCGCGTCCTTGCCCACCACGAAGTCGATCACGACGGGTCGGTCGTTGATCTCCATCGCCTGCTGGATGACGCTGTCGACGTCCTCCCGGGATTCGCACCGCAGGCCCGCGCAGCCGAGCGCTTCGGCCAGCAGCTTGAAGTCGGGGATGCGGTGCTTGTGGGTGCCGAGGTCACTGTGTGAGTAGCGCTCGGCGTAGAACAGGCTCTGCCACTGCCGGACCATACCGAGGTTGCCGTTGTTGATGACGGCCACCTTGATCGGCAGTTCCTCGATGGCGCAGGTCGCGAGCTCCTGGTTGGTCATCTGGAAGCAGCCGTCGCCGTCGATCGCCCACACCTGGGTGCCGGGCAGTCCGGCCTTGGCGCCCATCGCGGCGGGCACCGAGTAGCCCATGGTGCCGAGACCGCCGGAGTTCAACCAGGTCCGGGGGTTCTCGTAGTTGATGAACTGGGCCGCCCACATCTGATGCTGGCCGACGCCCGCGCAGTACACCGCCTCCGGCCCGGCCAGCGCCCCGAGCCGCTCGATGACGTACTCGGGGGCGAGGCTGCCGTCGGCGGGCCACTCGTAGCCGAGGGGGAAGGTGTCGCGCCAGCTGCTCAGCTGCGTCCACCACGGGCCGAGGTCGGCGGTGCCGCCCGCTTCGGTGGCGGTGGCGACGGCGTCGATGAGCTCGGCGATGACCTCCTTGCAGTCGCCGACGATCGGCACGTCGGCGTTGCGGTTCTTGGAGATCTCGGCCGGGTCGATGTCGGCGTGCACGACCTTCGCCTCCGGCGCGAAGGAGGACAGCTGCCCGGTGACCCGGTCGTCGAACCGGGCGCCGAGCGCGATCAGCAGGTCGGAGCGCTGCATCGCGGCGACCGCGGCGACGGTGCCGTGCATGCCGGGCATGCCCAGGTGCAGCGGGTGCGAGTCGGGGAACGCGCCGCGGGCCATCAGGGTCGTGACGACCGGGATGCCGGTGGTCTCGGCGAGCTCGCGGAGCCGCTCGGTCGCCTCGGCCTTGAGCACGCCACCACCGACGTAGAGCACGGGCCGCTGCGCCGCGGTGATCAGCTTCGCGGCTTCGCGGACCTGCTTGCCGTGCGGCTTGCTGGTCGGCCGGTAGCCGGGCAGCTTCATCTCCGGGGGCCAGGAGAAGGTGGTCGCGGTCTGCTGGACGTCCTTCGGGATGTCCACCAGGACCGGCCCGGGACGTCCGGACGAGGCGATGTAGAAGGCCTCGGCGATGGTGCGCGGGATGTCCTCGGCCTTGGTGACCAGGAAGTTGTGCTTGGTGATCGGCAGCGTGATGCCGCAGATGTCGGCTTCCTGGAAGGCGTCGGTGCCGATCAGGCTGGTCGACTGCTGGCCGGTGATCGCGACGATCGGGACCGAGTCCATCTGCGCGTCGGCGAGCGCGGTGACCAGGTTCGTCGCGCCGGGACCGGAGGTCGCCATGCACACGCCGACCTTGCCGGTGGCCTGGGCGTAACCGGTGGCGGCGTGCCCGGCGCCCTGCTCGTGCCGGACCAGCACGTGCCGGACCTTCGTGGAGTCGAGCAGCGGGTCGTAGGCAGGCAGGATCGTGCCGCCAGGGATGCCGAAGACGATCTCGGCGCCGACGGACTCCAGCGACCGGACGAGCGACTGCGCGCCGGTGACCTGCACTGGAGCGTCGTTGGTCGGTGCTGGTTTGGGACGGTGTCCCGGCGGCGGTGCCGGGACCGGGCTCTGCCTGGTGTGGGCGCTGGTCATCGAGTTCGCCTCTGTCCGAACGGTGGTGGTCGGTGAGTGGGCACGAAAAAACCCCCGCCGGGCCGGATAGGACCGTACGAGGGTTGGCGCGTCGTCGCTGCGGAGCTTCCTCAGGCGTCGACGCGCCGGGGAAGTACGAGAATGTCGTGCAGTCGCAGCATGACGAGGACGTTAACGGCCCGGACGCCGCGAGGTCAAACCATGCGGGAAGATCCTCCCGCATGCTGGACACCGGAGGCCCGGGCGGAGCCGCACACCGCCCGGTGTTCCCGCAGGTCGGGAGCATGCCGCGCGCATTCGGCGGAACCCGGTGTGGCGTACGTCGCTCCGCCGCCGCGGGTCCGCGCGGCCCGGTCGCGACACCGGGCGCACCGCGTCCCCGCACTCCCGCCACCAGCAGGGACGCTGCGGGCGTCCCGCGCGCGGGTGAGAGCATCGAGGGGTGAGCGAGACACCTGCGGCACCCGAGCCGCCCGGCCCCGGCCGCGGCGAGCGCGACACCGGGCGCACCGGCTCCCCCGCGGAGCCCGGGGCCGCGGGGCCGGAACGCGCAGAGGCAGAGGGGACCCGCGAAGTGAGCACGTCCGAGGACCAGGGCACGACCGGCACCGCCACCCGGGAGGACGCGGCGGAACCCGGCGTCGCGCCGGCCACCGAGGCGACCGGCCCCGATGCGCCCGAGGGCTCCGGCGCCGCCGGGCAGCCCCGCACCGCCGAGGGATCCAGCACCGGAGACTCCGGCACCGACGACTTCGGCATCGGGAGCTCCGGCACCGCCGAGCCCGCCGGACCGGCCGCGACGCCCGTCCCGCGCGCCGCCGGGCGTGCCAAGGCGCTGCCGAAGTCGCTGACCTTCCAGCTGACCCGGACCTCGCTGCTCGCGGTGTTCGCGGTGACGATCTCGGTCACGCCGATCGCCTTCGCCGAGCCGTTCCCGCAGCTGCTGCCCACCTACCTGATCCCGCTGGCGCTCGCCTACGTGATCGTGCGGCCGCGCACCGTGGTCACCGCCGAGCGGATCACCGTGCGCCGCCTGTTCGGCCGCACCGGGTTCGGCTGGGACGAGCTGGCCTCGCTGCGCCTGGACGAGCGGCGCTGGGTGCGGGCCGTGCTCGGCTCCGGCGCGGAGATCGCGCTCCCGGCGATCCGGGTGCGGGACGTGGGCCGGCTGGCCGAGCTCAGCGGCGGCCGCGTCCCCGACCCGAACGCCGCGCCGAGCGCTCCGGAGCCCGACGGCGCCACCGCCGAGGCCCGGGACGCGGCGGACGAGGGCACCGGGTCCGCGACCGACGCCGAATCCGCCGCCACCGCTGGAGATGCCGCCTCCGGATCTCCGACCACCGCGGGCACCGAGGCCACCGGTGCCGAGTCCGCCGCCGAGCCGTCCACCGACGAGCCCGGCGCCGACGGCACCTCCCGCGAGTCCGCGGGCTGATCCCCGCTCGCGCCGGCGGTGCCCGTTCCGAACCGGGCGCCGCCCCCCCCGTCCGCTCCCCGGTACCGGCCGAGGCCTGCGTCACGAACGCCCGGGGAGCGCGAACCGGTCACCTCCGGCGCCGCCGGGCAGGAGTAGCGTCGAGGTCACCGCAGTTCGTCCCCCCACTCACGAGGTGGGCGTCTTTTCGCCGTCCCGACGCGAATTCAGCGAGAGAACCGAGAAGGACCATGCCCCAGTTGCGCTCCCGCACCACCACCCACGGACGGAACGCCGCAGGCGCCCGTTCGCTGTGGCGTGCCACCGGCATGACCGACGACGACTTCGGCAAGCCGATCGTGGCCATCGCCAACTCCTACACCCAGTTCGTGCCCGGTCACGTGCACCTCCGCGACCTCGGCGACGTGGTGGCCGAGACGATCCGCGAAGCGGGCGGTGTGCCGCGGGAGTTCCACACGATCGCGGTGGACGACGGCATCGCCATGGGCCACAGCGGGATGCTCTACTCGCTGCCCTCGCGCGAGATCATCGCCGACTCGGTGGAATACATGGTCAACGCGCACCAGGCGGACGCGCTGGTGTGCATCTCGAACTGCGACAAGATCACGCCGGGCATGCTGAACGCCGCGATGCGGCTCAACGTGCCGACGGTGTTCGTCTCCGGTGGCCCGATGGAGGCCGGGAAGGCCGTGGTCGTGGAGGGCGTCGCGCAGGCGCCGACCGACCTGATCACCACGATCTCCGCGTCGGCGAACTCCGCGGTCGACGACGACGGGCTCAGCGAGGTGGAGCGCTCCGCCTGCCCGACCTGCGGCTCCTGCTCCGGCATGTTCACCGCGAACTCGATGAACTGCCTCACCGAGGCCTTGGGCCTCGCGCTGCCCGGCAACGGTTCCACGCTGGCCACGCACGCCGCGCGCCGCGCCCTGTTCGAGGAGGCCGGGCGCACCGTCGTGCGGATCTCGAAGCGCTGGTACCAGGAGGACGACGACTCGGTCCTGCCGCGCTCGGTCGCGAACAAGAAGGCGTTCGAGAACGCGATGGCGCTGGACATGGCGATGGGCGGCTCCACGAACACGGTGCTGCACACGCTGGCCGCCGCCCGCGAGGGCGAAATCGACTTCGAGCTCTCGGACATCGAGCGGATCAGCCGCCAGGTGCCGTGCCTGTCGAAGGTCGCGCCGAACTCCGACTACCACATGGAGGACGTGCACCGAGCCGGCGGCATCTCCGCGATCATGGGTGAGCTGGACCGCGCGGAGCTGCTGCACCGCGACGTGTCCTCGGTGCACAGCGCCAGCCTCACCGAGTGGCTGGACCGCTGGGACGTGCGCGGCGCATCGCCCTCCCAAGAAGCGCTCGACCTGTTCCACGCCGCGCCCGGCGGAGTCCGCACCACGCAGGCGTTCTCCACCGAGAACCGCTGGTCCTCGCTGGACACCGACGCCGCGGGCGGCTGCATCCGCGACTTCGAGCACGCCTACACCGCGGACGGCGGGCTGGCGGTGTTGCGCGGCAACCTCGCCGAGGACGGTGCGGTCGTGAAGACCGCGGGCGTCGAGGAGGAGCTGTGGCACTTCCAGGGCCCGGCGCGGGTGCTGGAGAGCCAGGAGCAGGCCGTCGCCGCGATCCTGCAGAAGAAGATCGAGCCCGGTGACGTGCTGGTGATCCGCTACGAGGGCCCCTCCGGCGGACCGGGCATGCAGGAGATGCTGCACCCGACCGCGTTCCTGAAGGGCTCCGGTCTCGGCAAGAAGTGCGCGCTGATCACCGACGGCCGGTTCTCCGGCGGTTCCTCCGGGCTGTCCATCGGGCACATCTCGCCGGAGGCGGGCAACGGCGGCGTGATCGGCCTCGTCGAGGAGGGCGACCAGATCCTCATCGACGTGCGGGAGCGCACGCTGCAGCTGCTCGTCGACGACGAGGTGCTGGCCGAGCGGCGCGCCAAGATGGAGAGCAGCGAGCACCCGTGGCAGCCGGTGTCCCGCGAGCGCAAGGTGACCTCGGCGCTGCGCGCCTACGCGCGGCTGGCCACCTCCGCCTCGCACGGCGCCGTCCGAGACGTCTCCAAGTAGGACCGCGAACGTGCCGACGGCCGGGTTCCACGTGGAACCCGGCCGTCGGCACGTTCGCGGTCCTACTTGG
>NZ_JAIUJZ010000030.1:0-79177 GCF_020176775.1 Saccharopolyspora sp. 6M | reverse complement strand
CCCCCCCGCGGGGCGCCCCCCCCCCCCCCCCCCGGGCGCCCCCCCCCCCGCCCCCACGCCGCCCCCCCACCGGCCCGCCGGCGGGGTCCCCCGTCCACCCCGCCCGTCGCTTTTCGTCGGAGGACGCGGAGCCGCCGAGGACCGGCGCTCCGCCGGACATCAGGACCTCAGCAGGACCAGCACCGCCGCCGCGGAACCCGCCGCGATCACCAGGCAGATGAAGCCGCTGACCAGCGGGTGCCGGAACCAGGACCGCCCGTTGTCCAGCGCGACCCGGCCGGGTCCGGTGAACATCAGGCACAGCGCGATGGCGATCAGGACGACCGGGTACTCGTAGCCGCCCTCCTGGTCGAAGAACGGGCCGGGCAGCTTCATCGACACGATGGCGCTGGCCATCACGCCGACGATGCCCGCGGCCGCCAGCGGCGTGAACAGGCCCAGCACGAGCAGTGCGCCCGCGCCGAGCTCGGTCCCGCCGGTGACCAGGGACAGCACCGCGCTCTGCTCGAACCCGGCCTTGGCCAGGCTCTGCGCGAACTTCTCCGGGCCGGAACCGCCGAGCACGCCGAACAGCTTCTGCGCGCCGTGCGCGGCGAAGATGCCGCCGACGACCAGGCGCAGCACCAGCAGGCCCAGATCGGTGCCTGCGTTCCACGCGAACGGCTTGCGGTCGTCGAGCTCTTCGTAGAAGTCGGCACCGGAGCCGCGGTCCACCACGGCGGTCGCGTTCGCATCGCTGTACGCGGCGTCGTCGTAGTAGTCGTAGTCGTAGTCCTGCACGCCGAGGCCCTGGGTTCCCGTAGGCCCGTCGGCGGACTTCTTCCCGCCGCGCTGCGGACGCTCGTCTCGGTGTCCGCTGGGGCGATCGTCGTGAATGCTCACGGCGCAGAAGGTTAAGGCATCACGCACTGCCGAAGCGACCCTTTCGGGTGAACCTTTTCCGAGGGGAATTCCACGGAGATCGCGTTGTTCCGGCATTCGCCAGAATGCGGTACCGGACTCGTGAATTCTTCGTTTCCGCAGGTGCCGGCGATGCGCCGCGCGACTCGGACGGTTCCGGATCGACCGCCCGGACCGGTCTCGCGGCGCGGACCGGTTCCGGATCGGCGACCGCGGTCTCATCCGGAATTGCTGCATTCGGTGGCGCTCGCGCGGCTGCACGGCGGGTTCCGCGGAACGGACGTTCCCGGCGGGTGGGATTCCGGGCGGCGCGACGCGCGGCCCGCCGGGTGCTCACCCGGTGTTCACGGCGCGGCCGATACCCTCGGCACTCGTGGCAGCCCAGCGCACCTCCCCCGCCGGTCGCCGTCCTCGCGCGCGGACGGCGGGAGCGCTGCTGGCCGCGATCGCGCTCGGCGGCTGCGCCCAGTTCCCCGACGAGCACCCCGGTGCCTGGCGCGACCAGCCGTCGCTGGAACCGCAGGCCGGCCCGCAGCCACTCGTCGAGCAGCCCGCGCCGCCGCCACCGCCACCGGGACAGCCCACCGAGGACGTGCCCGCGGTGCCCATCGGCTGCATCGACCCGGACCCGGCGGTCGTCGCGACCTGCCTCGACCCGGTCGGCGCCATCACCGTGCTGCCCGACGGCCGCGGCGCGCTGGTCGGCGAACGCGCCACCGGCCGCATCCTGCGCGTCGAGCAGGACGCCGAACCCGTCGAGATCGCCCGGGTGCCGGTGGACCGCTCCGGCGGTGGCGGGCTGACCGGGCTGGCGCTGTCCCCGAGCTACCAGGAGGACGAGCTCGTCTACGCGTACGCCAGCGTCGGCGGCGAGAACCAGGTGCTGCGGGTCGCGCCGGGCGACAGCCCGAAACCGGTGCTCACCGGCATTCCGAAGGGCTCCACCGGCAACGCGGGGGCGCTGCTCGACGACGGGCGCGGCGCGCTGCTGGTCGCCACCGGCGACGCGGGCGACCGCGCGAACGCGGCGAACCCGGGATCGCTGGCGGGCAAGGTGTTGCGCATCGACGGCTTCGGCGCGCCCGCCGCAGGCAACCCCGACCCGAAGTCCCGGGTGGTCGCCTCCGGCGTCTCCGATCCCGGCGGGCTGTGCGGGGCGGCCGAGACCGGCGGCTACTGGCTGACCGACCGCGGCGCGACCCGGGACGCGCTGCACCGCGTCGAGTTCGGCACCGCGCTCGGCGAACCCGCCTGGAGCTGGCCGGACCGGCCCGGCGTGGCCGGTTGCGCCGCCGGACCGGCCTCCGTGGTCGTGGCGCTGACCGACGCGGCGGCGCTGTACGCGCTCAACCCCGGCCCGGACGGCACCTTCACCGGCCAGCCCGCCAAGGTGATGGAGAAGACCTACGGGCGCTTCTCCGCCGCCGCGAACGGCCCGGACGGGCTGCTGTGGCTGGGCACCTCGAACAAGTCCGGCGGCGCGCCCGTGCCCAGCGACGACCGGGCGATCCGGATCGAACCTCCCTCCGGCGACACCGGCAAGGACTGACCCGGGGCCGAAGGCCGGACGGGTCCGCCCCCTCGCCGCTGCGAGGGGGTGACCGGAGCAGGACGAACCCGGCCATGGTCCACTCAGGACGCGTCCCGGCCCGAGGCCGGCGGCGCGCCGGTGGCGGAACGGAACAGCGATGACCTTGGAGCAGCTGTACACGACGCTGCTGGCGGGTGGGCTCGTGCTGCTGGCAGCCATCCTCGCCACCCGCGCGGCGGCGCGCTTCGGCCTGCCCGCGCTGCTGCTGTTCCTCGCGCTGGGCCTGGTCATCGGCGAGGACGGGCTCGGCCTGCACTTCGACGACGCGCAGCTCGCGCAGGACCTGGGCACCGCCGCGCTCGCCGTCATCCTCGTCGAAGGCGGCCTCACCACCCGCTGGTCGGACGTGAAACCGCTGCTCGCGCCCAGCGGGCTGCTCGCCACCGCCGGGGTCGCGGTCAGCGTCGTCGTCACCGCCGCGGGCGCGCACCTGCTCATCGGGCTCCCCTGGCAGGCTTCGCTGCTGCTCGGCGCGGTCGTGTCCTCCACCGACGCGGCCGCGGTGTTCTCGGTGCTGCGCACCCTGCCGGTGCCGCGTCGGGTCTCCGGGATGCTGGAGGCCGAATCCGGCTTCAACGACGCGCCGACGGTGATCCTGGTGCTGCTGTTCAGCACCGTGCCGCTGGAGTTCCACCCGCTGGAAGTGGCCGGGGACGTGCTCTACGAACTGGGCGCGGGCGCCGTGATCGGCCTGCTCGTCGGCCGGGCCGGGGCGTGGGTGCTGCACCGGGTGGCGCTGCCCGCGTCCGGGCTGTACCCGGTGGCGATGTTCGGGCTCGGCGTGGTCGCGTTCGCCGCCTCCGGCGCGGTGGACGCGTCCGGGTTCCTCGCCGCGTTCCTGTCCGGTCTGGTGCTCGCGAACTCCGGGCTGCCGCACCGCGCCTCGGTGCGCTCGTTCGCCGAAGGGCTCGGGTGGCTCGCGCAGATCGGGCTGTTCGTGCTGCTGGGCCTGCTGGTCACCCCGCACGAGCTGCTGCCGGAGCTGCTGCCCGCGCTGGTGGTGGGGCTGGTGCTGCTGCTGGTGGCGCGACCGCTGTCGGTGCTGGTGTCGCTGCTGCCGTTCCGGGTGCCGCTGCGGGAGCAGGCGTTCGTGTCCTGGGCAGGCCTGCGCGGCGCGGTACCGATCGTGCTGGCCACCTTCCCGGTGGTGGCGGGCGTGCCGGGCAGCGACCGGGTGCTGAACGTGGTGTTCGTGCTGGTCGCGGTGTTCACCCTGGTGCAGGGCCCCGGGCTGCTGGGCCTGGCCCGCGCGCTCGGGCTGGTGCGGGCGGACGCGGCGCGGGAGATCCAGGTGGAGGTGGCGCCGCTGGACGTGCTCGACGCGGAGCTGCTGACCGTGTCGGTGCCGCCGGGCTCGCAGCTGCACTACGTGATGCTGCGGGAGCTGCGGCTGCCGGACCCCAGCGCCATCACCCTGATCATCCGCGGCGGCACCTCCTTCGTGCCGGAACCGGGCACGCGGCTGCGCACCGGCGACGACCTGCTCATCATGACCACCGCGGGAGCGCGCACCGCCACCGAGCACCGGCTGCGCGCCGTGAGCCGCCGCGGCCGCATGGCCCACTGGTTCGGCGAGGACGGCGCCCCCGACTGACCCGCGCGGCACCGCGACGGGACGATGCGGGCATGGGTGAGCACAAGGAGCGGATGCTGCGCGGGGAGCCGTACCAGGACGGCGATCCGGAACTCCTCGCCGAGCGCAGGCGCTGCCAGGAACTGCTGGACGACTTCAACGCGACGAGGGCAGGTGAGGAGCAGCGGCGGCAGGACGTCCTCGGCAGGCTGCTCGGGCGGCTGGGCACCGGATCGTGGATCATGCCGCGCTTCCAGTGCGACTACGGGTACTTGATCAGCCTGGGGGACAACAGCTTCCTCAACTACGACGCGATCCTGCTGGACTGCGCGCCGATCAGCATCGGGGATGACGTGTCCATCGGGCCGCGCGTCCAGCTGCTCACCGCGCTGCACCCGATGACCGACCACCAGGCCCGGCGGGAGCGCTGGGAGACGGCGGCGCCGATCAGCATCGGCAACAACGCGTGGCTGGGCGGCGGTGTGATCGTCTGCCCGGGCGTGACCATCGGCGACGACGTGGTGATCGGCGCGGGCAGCGTCGTCACCCGAGACGTCCCGGACCGCGTCTTCGCAGCGGGAAACCCCTGTCGCGTGATCCGCGCGCTCTAGCCCTCAACGCCGAACGGGCCGCCCGTCCCGGAGGACGAGCGGCCCGCTGCCGGTCGGACGGTGCTACTGGCCGCAGGCGGCGAGGATGAGCTCGCGGACCCGCTTGGCGTCGGCCTTGCCGCCGGTGGACTTCATGACCGCACCGACGACGGCGCCCGCGGCCTGCACCTTGCCGCCGCGGATCTTGTCCGCCACGTCGGGCTGCGCGGCCAGGGCCTCGTCGATCGCGGCCTGCAGCGCGGAGTCGTCGGAGACGACCTCCAGGCCCTGCGCGGCGACGACCTCGTCCGGCTCGCCCTGCCCGTCGAGCACGCCGTCGACGACCTGGCGGGCCAGCTTGTTCGTCAGCTTGCCCTCGGCGACGAGCGCGATGACCCGCGCCAGCTGCGCCGGCGTGATCGCGAGCTCGGTGAGCTCGACGCCGCGGGTGTTGGCCTGCTGCGACAGGTAGGCCACCCACCAGGACCGCGCCTCGGCGGGCGGGGCTCCGGCGTCCACGGTGGCCGCGACGAGGTCGAGCGCCCCGGCGTTGACCAGGTCGCGCAGCTCCTCGTCGGAGAGCTTCCACTCGTCCTGGACGCGCTTGCGGCGCTCCCAGGGCAGCTCGGGCAGGGTCCGGGACAGCTCCTCGACCCACTCGCGGGACGGCGCGATCGGAGTCAGGTCCGGCTCCGGGAAGTACCGGTAGTCCTCGGAGGTCTCCTTCTTGCGCCCCGCCGAGGTCGTCGCGGTCGACTCGTCGAAGTGCCGGGTCTCCTGGCGGATCTCGCCGCCGGAGGTCAGCACCGCGGCGTGCCTGCGCATCTCGTGGCGCACCGCGCGTTCCACGCTGCGCAGCGAGTTGACGTTCTTCGTCTCGGTGCGGGTGCCGAACTCGGTGGTGCCCTTCGGCATCAGCGAGACGTTCGCGTCGCAGCGCAGCGAACCCTGGTCCATCCGCACGTCGGAGACGTCCAGCGAGCGCAGCAGGTCGCGCAGCGCGGCCACGTAGGCCCGCGCCACCTCGGGAGCGCGCTCCCCGGCGCCGACGATCGGCTTGGTGACGATCTCCACCAGCGGCACGCCCGCGCGGTTGTAGTCCAGCAACGAGTGCTCGGCGCCGTGGATGCGGCCGGTGGCACCGCCGACGTGCAGCGACTTGCCGGTGTCCTCCTCCATGTGCGCCCGCTCGATGTCGACGCGGAAGGTCTCGCCGTCGTCGAGCACCACGTCGAGGTGACCGTCGAAGACGATCGGCTCGTCGTACTGCGAGGTCTGGAAGTTCTTCGGCTGGTCCGGGTAGAAGTAGTTCTTCCGCGCGAACCGGCACCACTCGGCGACCTGGCAGTTCAGCGCCAGCCCGATGCGGATCGCCGATTCCACCGCCTTGCCGTTGACGACGGGCAGCGCGCCGGGCAGGCCCAGGCACACCGGGCACACCTGCGTGTTCGGCTCGGCGCCGAACTCGTTGGCGCAGCCGCAGAACATCTTGGTGGCCGTGGACAGCTCCACGTGCACCTCGAGGCCGAGGACCGGGTCGAACCGCTCCAGGACCTCGTCGTAGTCCATGATCTCGGCGACCGCGGTCACTGGCCGTCCTCCCCCTTGCGCAGGGTGCGGATGGCGAGCGCGGTGCCGGTGATCAGGCCGAGCGCGGTGATGATCGAGTCGGCCATCGCGAGCCGGTCGCCGTTCGCCTTGGCCTCGCGGAGGCTCGCGCGCAGGCCGTAGGCCGCGGAGAGCACGGATGCGAGCTGGAACGCCGCCTTCAGTTTCTGGTTCATCACGCCACCTCCAGGGCGGGGACACGGTCGAGCAGCGGGCCGCCCTGGGCGGCGTCGCGCGCGGTCTCGTAGGCGGCGCCGACCCGGTAGAGCCGGTCGTCGGCCAGCGCCGGGGCCATGATCTGCAGACCCACCGGCAGGCCGTCCTCATCGGACAGTCCACTGGGGAGGCTCATGGCCGCGTTGCCCGCCAGGTTCGACGGGATGGTGCACAGGTCCGCCAGGTACATCGCCAGCGGGTCGTCGGTGCGCTCGCCGATCGGGAACGCCGTGGTGGGCGTCGTCGGCGACACCAGCACGTCCACCTGCTCGAAGGCGGCGGCGAAGTCGCGGGTGATCAGCGTCCGCACCTTCTGCGCCTGCCCGTAGTAGGCGTCGTAGTAGCCGGAGGACAGCGCGTAGGTGCCGAGCATGATGCGCCGCTTCACCTCGGGCCCGAACCCGGCTTCGCGGGTCAGCGACATGACCTCTTCGGCGCTGCGGCTGCCGTCGTCGCCGACGCGCAGGCCGTAGCGCATCGCGTCGAACCGGGCCAGGTTCGAGGAGCACTCGCTCGGCGCGATCAGGTAGTAGGCGCCCATCGCGTACTCGAAGTGCGGGCAGGAGACCTCGACGACCTCGGCACCCAGCTTCGCGAGCTGCTCGACGGCGGTGCGGAACGAGCGCTCCACGCCGGGCTGGTAGCCGTCCCCGGCGAACTCGCGGACCACGCCGACCTTCACCCCGGTGAGGTCCCCGGCGGCGCCATCGCGGGCGGCGGCCACGACCTGCGGCACCGGCGAGCTGATCGAGGTCGAGTCCATCGGGTCGTGCCCGGCGATCACCTCGTGCAGCAGCGCCGCGTCCAGCACGGTGCGCGCGCACGGCCCCGGCTGGTCCAGCGAGGACGAGAACGCGACCAGGCCGTAGCGGGACACCCCGCCGTAGGTGGGCTTCACGCCGACGGTGCCGGTGACGGCGCCGGGCTGGCGGATGGAACCGCCGGTGTCGGTGCCGATGGCCAGCGGGGCCTCGAACGCGGCGAGCGCCGCGGCGGACCCGCCGCCGGACCCGCCCGGGATGCGCTCGGGGTCCCACGGGTTGCGGGTCGGTCCGTACGCGGAGTTCTCGGTGGAGGAGCCCATCGCGAACTCGTCCATGTTGGTCTTGCCGAGGATGACCACGCCGGCCTCGCGCAGCCGCCGCGTCACCGTCGCGTCGTACGGCGGCGTCCAGCCCTCCAGCATCTTGGAGCCGCAGGTGGTGGGCATGTCGCTGGTGGCGAACACGTCCTTGAGCGCCAGCGGCACGCCGGCCAGCGGCGAGGCGGCCTTCCCCGCGGCGCGGTCCTCGTCGGCCTGCCTGGCGGCGGCGAGCGCGCCGTCCGCGTCGACGTGCAGGAACGAGTGCACCACGCCGTCCACGGCGGCGATGCGGTCCAGGTGGGCCTGGGCGGCCTCCACCGAGGTGACCTCGCCCGCGGCGAGGCGGTCGGCGAGGTCGGCGGCGGACAGGCCGGTCAGGGCCGGGTCACCTCCGGTCGCGGTCGTCGTCATCACGCCTCCTCACTCAGGATCCGCGGAACGCGGAACCGGTTCTCCTCGGCCGCGGGCGCGCCGTCCAGCGCAGCCTCGCGCGGCAGGCTGGGCCGCACCACGTCGTCGCGGAACACGTTCGTCACCGGCACGGCGTGGGAGGTCGGCGGGATGTCCTCCGCGGCGACCTCACCGACCCTCGCGACCGATTCCAGGATGACGTCGAGCTGCCCGGCGAACGTGTCGAGCTCCTGTTCGGTGACCGCCAGCCTGGCGAGGCCGGCGAGGTGCGCGACCTCGTCGCGGGAGATCTTGGACACTACGAAGGCTCCCTGGTCATGTCCGGTATCACGGTTGCTCCTCAGTCTATGGCGGAGCCCGCGCCCACCCGCCCAGGGGGCGATCGGGCGCGCCGGGCACCCGGTCGCTCCGCGCGATCGGGCGACCGCGCCGGGTCCCGGCGAACTCCCACATCGTGGACGAACGCGGGCACATCGTGGACATCGACCGGGGCGGCGCGGACCTGGGCGGGAACCCCGCGAATGCCGTGCTCGTTCCACTACACGAACGCCGGTCGCACCGATAGGGTGCGGTGTCTGCCACAATTTGCCCCGCCTGCCGGGCGCACGGTGGCCTCCGCGTGCGGCCGTGTGCGGTGCGGGGAGCGCGGACGGCGAGGTTCCGCGCACGAAGCTGGAGGCGTTGAGTCCGGTGTCCTTCCTGATCCGGGTGCAGATACCGGACCGTCCGGGCGTGCTGGGGGCGGTCGCGTCCGCACTCGGCGAGATCGGCGCCGACATCCTCAGCGTCGACGTCGTGGAGCGCGGCGGGGACGTGGCGATCGACGACATGGTCGTCGAACTGCCCTCGGGCCGCCTCCCGGACATTCTGATCACCGCCGCGGAGTCCGTGGACGGCGTCGAGGTCGACGCGGTCCGCCCGTACGCGGGCGTGCTGGACACCCACCGCGAGCTGGAGCTCGTCGAGGACATCGCCGCGGAACCCGGCAACGGGCTGCAGATCTTCGCCGAAGGCGTCCCGAAGATCATCCGGTCGGGCTGGGCGATCGTGTTCGGCCACCACGCGGGCGGTGCCGAGCAGCTCGCCGCGAGTTCGTCGGCCCCGCAGGAGGGCTACCTGGAACTGCCGTGGTTACCGCTGCCGCGGGCCACGATCCTGGACGGCGACGAGCTGTGGGTGCCGGAGACCTGGCAGGAGCTGGGCACCGAGCTGGCCGCCACGCCGATCGGCAAGCCGGACCGCGTCCTGCTCGCCGGCCGCCCCGGCGGCCCCATGTTCCGCGCCGCCGAGGTCGCCAGGCTGGCCCACCTCGCCGGAATCGTCTCAG
This sequence comes from Saccharopolyspora sp. 6M, assembly GCF_020176775.1. NCBI lineage: Bacteria > Bacillati > Actinomycetota > Actinomycetes > Pseudonocardiales > Pseudonocardiaceae > Saccharopolyspora > Saccharopolyspora sp. 6M. The sequence goes on along the minus strand of NZ_JAIUJZ010000030.1, from coordinate 69,877 downwards.
TAGTCCTGGACGGCTGACCAGCGACGGAGGTCGTCACTCACCTCTTGTCAGCGACGAGGCCGCTGAGCGGCGCCCCCAGCGGCCTCGTCATTTTCCTGTCAGCGGCGAAGCCGATGAGCAGCGACCACCAGAGCAAAAGGACCACCCGCGGGTTCTCAGCGCTTTCCTCGCGAGGACAGCGATTTCCCTCGTGGCGGAGCCACTTGGGAAATCGATCCCGCAGCGAGGAAAGCGCTGAGGTTCCGCCACCCGCCCCTATCGCAGGGCGATCCGATCACTCAACCTCAAGCGCCGCGGAGGCTGCTGCTTCTGGGCCTTGTTCCAGGAGCACCCGGAACCCGTCCTCATCCAGCACCGGCACCTTCAGCTGCACGGCCTTGTCGTACTTGGAGCCGGGCGAGTCGCCGACGACCACGAACGCGGTCTTCTTCGACACCGAGCCGGCGGCGCGGCCGCCGCGGGCCATGATGAACTCCTTGGCCTCGTCCCGGGAGTAGGTCTCCAGCGAGCCGGTGACGACGATGGACAGGCCGGTGAGGGTGCGCGGCACCGACTCGTCCCGCTCGTCGGCCATCCGCACCCCGGCGGCGCGCCACTTGCGCACCACTTCGCGGTGCCAGTCCACCTCGAACCATTCGCGGACGGCGGTGGCGATGGTGGGGCCGACGCCGTCGACGGCGGCGATCTCCTCCTCGGCGGCGTCCTCGATGCGCTCCAGGGAGCCGAATTCGCGGGCGAGCGCTTGTGCCGCGGTGGGGCCGACGTGCCGGATGGAGAGCGCCACGAGCACCCGCCACAGCGGCTTCTCCTTGGCGGCGGCGAGGTTCTTGAGCAGCTTGGCACCGTTGGCGGAGAGGTTGCCCTCCTTGGTGCGGAACAGCTCGGTGCGCAGCAGCTCGTCCTCGCCGAGGTCGAACACGTCGCCTTCGTCGACGAGCACGCCGGAGGACAGCAGCGCCACCGCGGATTCGTAGCCCATGGCTTCGATGTCGAAGGCACCGCGCCCGGCCAGGTGGAACAGCCGTTCCCGCAGCTGCGCCGGGCAGGACCGGGAGTTGGGGCAGCGGATGTCGACGTCGCCCGCCTTCTGCCGGTGCAGGGTGGCGCCGCACTCGGGGCATTCGGTGGGCATCACGAATTCGCGTTCGCGGCCGTCGCGGACGTCGACGACGGGCCCCAGCACTTCGGGGATCACGTCGCCCGCCTTGCGGATGACGACGCGGTCGCCGATGAGCACGCCCTTGCGCCGCACCTCGTCGGAGTTGTGCAGGGTGGCCATGGAGACGGTGGATCCGGCGACCTTGACGGGTTCCATCTCGGCGTAGGGGGTGACGCGGCCCGTGCGGCCGACGTTGACCTTGATGTCGCGCAGCGTGGTCGTCGCCTGCTCCGGCGGGTACTTGTAGGCGATGGACCAGCGCGGGGCGCGGGAGGTGGTGCCGAGGCGGCGTTGCAGCGAGACCTCGTCGACCTTGACGACGACGCCGTCGATCTCGTGCTCGGCGGTGTCCCGGTTCTCGCCCCAGTACCGGATGTGCGCCACGATCTCGTCCACTGTGGACAGAACCCGGGTGTGCCGGGACACCGGCAGGCCCCAGGCCTTCAGCGCCGCGTAGGACTCGGACTGCCTGCTCGGTTCGAAGCCCTTCCGCTTGCCGAGGCCGTGGCAGATCAACCGCAGCGGGCGGCGCCGCGTGACGCGCGGGTCCTTCTGCCGCAGCGAACCGGCGGCCGCGTTGCGCGGGTTCGCGAACGGGGATCCGCCCGCGTCGACCAGGGCGGCGTTGAGCTCGGCGAACTCCTCGACGCGGAAGAACACCTCGCCGCGGACCTCCACCAGCGCGGGCACCGGGTACTCGTCGATGCCGTGCAGCTCGGTGGGCACGTCGCCCATGGTGCGCACGTTGAGCGTCACGTCCTCGCCGGTGCGGCCGTCGCCGCGGGTGAGCGCGCGCGCCAGCTTCCCGTCCCGGTACAGCAGGTTGATCGCCAGCCCGTCGATCTTCAGCTCGCACAGGTAGTGCACGTCGGTGCCGACCTCGCGCTCCACCCGGTCCACCCAGGCGCGGAACTCCTCGGTGTCGAAGGCGTTGTCCAGGCTGAGCATCCGCTCCAGGTGGTCCACCGCGGTGAACTCGGTGGAGAAGGTGCCGCCGACGGTCTGCGTCGGCGAGTCGGGGGCGCGCAGCGCGGGGTGCTCGTCCTCCAGCCGCTGCAGTTCCACGAACAGCTCGTCGAACTCGGAGTCGGCGATCGTGGGCGAGTCGAGCACGTAGTAGCGGAACTGGTGACCGCGGACCTCGTCGGCGAGCGCCGCGTAGCGCTCCCGCACCTCGGCGGGCACGTCCTCCACGCCCTCCGCCTGCGCGACGGCCGGGTCGGCGGGCAGCTCGGCGTCCGGCCGCGCGGCGGTTCCGCCCTGCTCGGGGCCGGTCGCGTCCGGACTGGTGGGAGCGGTCTTCTCGCCGGAGGCCGTGCCGGCGCGGTCCTTGCTGGTCACGCACTGAGCCTAACGAGCCACCCCGACAGCTCGCGCGGATCACCCGGCCCCGCGGCGCGCCCGGGCCGCGACCCGGCCGGTGCGGTCACCGCGGGCTACCGGGCGGCGGCTCCGCCACCGGTCCGGGTGGGGCTCGGAATCACCCCGCGTCGTCCGGCCGGGCCGCGGCGCCCACGCCGCGGACCAGTTCGCGGAACTCCAGCAGCCCGATCGCGCCCTGTGGTTCCCGCTCGGCGGTCTCCACCCGGCCGAGGCGGTCCGCGGCGAGCCGCTCGCCGAGCGCGGCGTCCAGCGGCAGGAAGGTCAGCGCCGAGCGGGCCGCGGGCTCCATCGCGGCGAAACCCGGGTGGTACACGGCCACGTCCACCACGCCCTCGGCCTCGTCGACCTGGGCGAACACCCGCACGTCGGCCAGCGGCCAGCGCTCACCCGCCAGGTTCACCACGACCTGCGTCGGATCCGGCACCGGCGGCACCGCGTCGTGGTACTCGAACAGCGAATCGCCGGTGGGAGCGGCGGCCAGCCACGCGTCGGTGTAAGGCCGCACCCGCGGATCGGCCTGGCCGCTGACGACGAGCGCGTAAGGGGTGCGCCCACCCTGCTCCAGGGAGAACGCCAGGTCCGGGTGCACCGCCGTGACGGCCGCCGCCAGCTCCGCGTCCAGCTGCTGCGGGGCACCTTCGCCGAGGGCCGCGGCCACTCGCGGCAGCAGTTCGTCCCAGCGGCGCCAGAACTCCGCCGCCTTCGCCCGCGCGTCGGCGGCCACGTCGTCGACCTCGTCGGGCGCGTCCTGGGCGGTGCGGCGGCGGAAGAACCTCAGCATGCGGCCATTGTGCCGCCCCGGCCCCGATTCCCGCGGCCGTTCCGGAAGATCCCGTCCCGCGGCCGATCAGGTCAGGGCCGCGGTCACCAGGTCGGTGAGGTCGCGGCGTTCGATCCGCAGCCTGCCCGCCTCGGCCAGCGCACCGAGCAGCGCGGTCAGCGGATCGCGGTTCGTGGCCTGCCGCAGCACTTCCAGCGCCCGCACCCGCGCGCGGTCCACGCTCGTCACCGGTGCTCGGTGCAGCTCCCACCGGCGCAGCCGCACCACTTCGCCGATGGCGGTGCCGTCCGGTTCGGCCCCGTCCTCCAGCCCGCGCAGCGTCGCGGCCACCACCAGCTGGTCGTGGCCCGCGGTCAGGTCCAGCACGTGCCGCGCCACGTTCACCGCGGCCCGCCGGCACCGGGCGGGACCCGCGCTGCGCACCAGGTCGAGCAGTTCGGTGGGTTCGGCCTCGAAGTCCTCGGCGGCGGGCCGGATGCCGATCTGGCCCAGCCCCACCTCGTCGAGCAACGCCTCCGGGGAGCTGGGCAGGTCCAGCGGCCAGGCCGCGACCGGGTAGGTGGCGAAGTCCCCGTCGAACCACTCCGGGGTCAGCGGTTCACCGGTGATGCGGGCGGCCAGCGCCAGCATCAGCTCGATGGTGTCCGCCCCGCGCTCCCCCGGTCCGCTGCCCGCCCACGGGAGTCCGGCGCGGACCTCTTCGAGCCCGTCGGGCCGGGTCCCCTGGCGGAACGCGGGCATCAGCGCTTCGAAGGACGTGCGCACCTCGCCGTCGACGGCGTGGCTGAACTGGGTGAGCGCGTTGACGTTCCAGAACGCCGAGACGACTTCGGTGCCGCGGCTGACCTGGCGCAGCACCTCCGGCCTGCTGCCCTGGAAACCGCCGTCCTCGGCGACCAGCGTCCACTCCCCGGCGCTGCGCAGCCCGATCACCGGATAGCGGTCCTGGTGGGCGAAGGCCTCTTCGCAGTACTCGTCGAAGTCGAGGGGGCGCCGGTGTTCGGTGATGGCGCCGAACCGCCCCGCGATCGCGTCGAGGCCGGTGCCGCGCACGAAGGTCAAGCACGCGGCGTCCTGGACGGTGCTGCGGTGCACCCATCCGAACCGCTCGACTTCCCCGGTGTTCGACACGTCTGGTTTCTTACCATCGCTGGGACATCCAGGTGATGTGAACGGCACTAACGATCTTGCTCATCGGGGCGAACCTCGCGCCACCGCTAGCGTTCCGCCGCTTCCGCGAACACCTCGTTGACCTGTCGCGCCACCGCGGGCGCCCGCCGCGCCCACTCCGGGGAGGCCCCGGCCAGCCCGCAGGACGGGCTCACCGCGGCGCGTTCCAGCAGCGCCTTCGGCGCGAAACCGAGGCGGGCGGCCAGTTCCAGCCCGGGCCGGGCGAGTTCCCGCGGATCCGGGCGGTGTTCCGGGTCGACGGCGGGGACCAGGCCGAGCAGCAGCCGGGTGCCCTCCTCCCACGCTTCGCCGAGCTCGTCGGCGAACGCCCCGGTGACCGAGCCGAGCCGAGTGGCGTCCAGCGAGATCGTCCCGGCGCCCGCGCCGCGCAGCAGCCGCACCGGCGGCCGGGACGCGCAGCAGTGCACGATCACCGGCTGCCCGGTGGCGGCGGCGAGACCGTCGATCAGGTCCGCGAGCAGTCGCTGCGCCTCCGGCCCGGGCACCGCGGGCACCTGGCCGTAGCCGGACGGGGTGGGCAGGTTCCCGGCGAGCACCGCGGGCAACGACGGTTCGTCCAGCTGCACCACGACGGGTGCGCCGGTGCGGGCGGCGACCTGCGCGGCGTGCACCCGGAGTCCTTCCCCGAGGGATTCGGCGAAGTCCCGCAGCGCGCCCGGGTCGGTGAGCACCCGGTGCCCGCGCTCCAGCTCGATGCCGGCCGCGAGCGTCCACGGTCCGGCGGCCTGCACCTTGACCGCGCGCGGCGCACCGGCTTCGGCGACGGCCTGCTCGACGGCGTCCAGGTCCCACCGCAGCAGGTCCAGGGCGCGGCGGTGGTCCCGGCCGGGGCGGCCCGCGACGCGGTAGCCGGAGGGCACGACCTCGACGGCGAGGTCGACGAGCAGCCCGGCGGTGCGGCCGAGGATGTCGGCACCCACTCCGCGCGCGGGCAGCTCCGGGAACGGCATCAGGTCCGGCAGCTCGCCCAGCACGACGCGGGCGGCTTCCAGCGGATCCGTTCCCGGCATCGAGCCGATGGCGGTGGCGATCCCGGGGTTCCACGCTGCGTCACTCACGCCCCCATTATCGGCGGCGCCCACGGGCGGACCGGCAGGCGGGATGCGCACGCTAGGTTAGGCTAACCATGCTTACCGTCCTTCGGTGTCACCCGCTCGGGCGCGCCGGTTCTGCGAAGGAGTACTCCATGCCCCTGTCGTCCGGGACGTCCGCGCTCTCGCGCCGCGGGTTGCTGCAAGCCGCGGGGGTGCTCGCCGTGCTGGGCGCCGCGGGCTGCGCGGGAGGAGGCGGCGCCGCCGAACCCGAAGGGGCGACCCGCAGCGTCGACTCGCACCTGGGCCCGGTGACCATCCCGGCCGACCCGCAGCGCGTCGTGTGCCTCGACCAGTACGCCACCATCGCGCTGCTGGACGTCGGCATCCGGCCCGCGGCCACCGTCGACGGCCTCGACGACTGGATGCCGCAGCAGCACAAGGCGGCCTACGAGCAGCTGCCCCGCGTCGGCGGCTACCAGCCGGAGATGGAACGGGTGATCTCCATGCACCCCGACCTGATCATCGGCAACAGCGCGTTCACCCTCACCGGCGGCAGCACCTACGAGCAGCTGTCCGGCATCGCGCCGACCGTCATCCTCACCTCCCGGGTGTCCGGCGAGTGGCAGGAGATGGCGTTGCAGGCCGCGAACATCGTGAACCGGCCGGAGCCGATGAACCGGCTGCGCGACGACTACCTCGCGCGGGCGAAGAAGATCCGCGAGACCTACGCGGACGCGCTGGGCCGCACCCGGTTCAACCTGGTGGCCTCGTTCAGCTCCGGCAGCTGGAACCTGTGCCTGCCGGACTCGTGGAGCGGCGTCGTGCTCGCCGAGGCGGGCGCCCGGTTCGGCTCCGCCGCGGAAGGCAAGACCGGCAGCGCCGTCGAGCACTCCTACGAGCAGCTGGGCGTGCTCAACGACACCGATGTGCTGCTGTACCAGGTGAACCCGGACGGTTCGGCGGAACCGGCGATGGAGGCGCTGCTCGGGCAGGGCGCGTTCCAGAACCTGCCCGCCGTTCGCGAGCGGCGCGGGATCCCGTTCCACAACCTGTACGTCTTCGGCTACTCCCAGGCCGTCGCGGCCCTGGACGAGCTCGAAGCGATCCTCAAGACCCGCTGACGCACCGGCTGCACGGCGGCCCGAGGGGATCCGGCGCGGCGGCCGCTGCTCGGCTGAACGGCCCACCGGCCCGAGATCGGGCGGGTGGGCCGTTCAGCCGAGCGGGCCGGAGGATCCTCAGCGGGTCGCCGAGATGAGGCCGCTGCCGAGGACCAGATCGCCCTCGGGTTCCGGGCGGTACAGCACGATCGCCTGGCCAGGGGCCACGCCGCGCAGCGGTTCGGTGAGCTCGACGCGCAGGCCGCCGTCCGCGACCTCGGCGACGGCCCCCGCCGTGCCGCCGTGCGCGCGCACCTGCACCACGCACTCGGTGGACCCGTCCAGTTCCCGCTCGGACGGCCAGATCGGCCGCTTCGCGTCGATCCCGGTCACCCCGAGGTGGTCGGCCGAGCCGACCTTCACGGTGCCCGACACCGGTTCCAGCGACAGGACGTAGCGCGGTTTGCCGTCCGGCGCGGGGGCGTCGATGCCGAGGCCCTTGCGCTGCCCGACGGTGAACCCGTGCACGCCGGTGTGCTTGCCGAGGACCGCGCCGGTCTCGGCGTCCACCAGCTCACCCGGGGTCTGCCCGAGCTTCGACTCCAGGAAGGAGCGGGTGTCGCCGTCGGGGATGAAGCAGATGTCGTGGCTGTCCGGCTTCTGCGCGACGGCCAGGTCGCGGCGCTCCGCCTCGGCCCGCACCTCGGACTTCAGCGAGTCGCCCAGCGGGAACATCGAGTGCCGCAGCTGCTCCGCGGTCAGCGAGGCCAGCACGTAGGACTGGTCCTTGCCCTCGTCGCGGCTGCGGCGCAGCTCCGGCACGCCGTCCTGCACGACGAGCCGCGCGTAGTGGCCGGTGCACACGGCGTCGAAGCCGAGCGCCATCGCCTTCTCCAGCAACGCCTCGAACTTGATCTTCTCGTTGCAGGTGAGGCACGGGTTCGGGGTGCGGCCGGCGGCGTACTCGCCGACGAAGGTCTCGATGACCTCCTCGGTGAACCGCTCGGCGAAGTCCCACACGTAGAACGGGATGCCGAGGATGTCGGCGGCGCGCCGCGCGTCGCGGGAGTCCTCGATGGTGCAGCAGCCGCGGGCGCCGGTGCGCAGCGTCCCCGGTTTCGCCGACAGCGCCAGGTGCACGCCGGTCACGTCGTGGCCGGCCTCCACCGCGCGGGCGGCGGCGACCGCGGAGTCCACCCCGCCGCTCATCGCAGCCAGTACTCGCACTGCCTCACACCTCCGTCGTGGCGGTCGTCCGCGCCGCCGCACGGCGCAACCCGGTCAGCCCGGCGTTGCGCGCCCGTTCCACCACCGGCCCGATGGCCTCGGTCAGCGCCCGCACGTCGGCGCCGGTGGAGTCGTGTCCCAGGGAGAACCGCAGCGAGCCGCGCGCCGCCCGCGGTTCGGCCCCCATCGCCAGCAGCACGTGGCTCGGTTCGGCGACGCCCGCGGTGCAGGCGGAACCGGTGGAGCACTCGATGCCGTGCGCGTCCAGCAGCATCAGCAGGCTGTCGCCCTCGCAGCCGGGGAAGGTCAGGTGCGCGTTGCCGGGCAGCCGCGCCGGCGCCGGTCCGGTCACCGACAGGTCCGGGTCGCCGTTGAGCACCACGTCCGGCACCGCCGCGCGCACCCCGGCGAGGAGTTCGTCGCGCAGCGCGGCGACCGCGGGCACGTGCGCGGCGCGCTGCTCGACGGCTTCGCGGGTCGCGGTGGCCAGGCCGATCACCCCGGGCACGTCGAGCGTTCCGGAGCGCACCTCCCGCTCCTGGCCGCCGCCGTGCTGCAGCGGGGTGCACGGCACGTCGCGCGCCAGCAGCAGCACGCCCGCTCCGTAGGGGCCGCCGACCTTGTGCCCGGTCATGGTGAGCGCGGCGGCGCCGGAGGCGGCGAAGTCGACCGGCACGGTGTCCACGGCCTGCACCGCGTCGGTGTGCAGCGGCACCCCGTAGCGGTCGGCGATCGCGGCGAGCTCCGGGATCGGGTTGACGGTGCCGACCTCGTTGTTGGCCCACATCACGGTGGCCAGCGCGACGCGGTCGGGATCGGCGCGCAGCGCCTCCTCGAACGCCTCGGGGCGCACCCGGCCGTGCTCGTCGACGGGCAGCCAGGTGACGTCGGCGCCTTCGTGCTCGGCGAGCCACTCCACGGTGTCGAGCACCGCGTGGTGCTCCACCGCGGAGGCCAGCACCCGGTCGCGCGCCGGGTCCGCGCCGCGGCGGGCCCAGAAGATGCCCTTCACCGCGAGGTTGTCGCTCTCGGTGCCGCCGCCGGTGAACAGCACTTCGGAGGGCCGGGCGCCGAGGGCGGTGGCGATGGTCTCGCGGGACTCCTCCACGGCGCGGCGGGCCCGGCGGCCCGAGGTGTGCAGGGACGAGGCGTTGCCCAACCGGGCCAACGCCCCGCTCATCGCCGTGACCGCTTCCGCCCGCATGGGCGTGGTGGCCGCGTGGTCGAGGTAAGTCATCGCCCCACCAGGGTAATGCAGGCTCATCACCCGACTCGCCGTGCCAGGTGCTCGGTCACGCCCGGCCGCTGCGGAACACGCGGACGGCACCGAGCACGGCGATCACCGCCAGCCCCAGGTCCAGCGGCACCACCCCCGCGGGGGCCCCCCCCCGCCCCGCCCCGCCCCCCCCCCCCCGGGGGGGGCCCCCCCGGGGGGGGGCCGGGCCCCCCCACCAGGACGCCGCCGAGCGCCACCAGCAGGGCCTGCCCGAGCATGTCGGAGATCTGCAGCGCCGAGGAGTGGAACCCGCGCTGCTCCGGCGCCGACAGCGCCAGCACCCGCACCGAGGTGCTGGCCACGCCGAGCCCCATCCCCACCCCGCCGAGCGACCACAGCACGAACACCGGCCACGCCGAGCCGCCGGCCGGGGCGATCAGCACCAGCCCGGCCACCGCGATCGCCACCAGCACCAGCCCGGACCCCACCAGGTGCTCCCGGCGCGCACCGGCCCGGCGGCTCTGCCACAGCGCCCCGACGCTCCAGCCGAGCGAGCCGACGGTCAGCGGGACGCCCGCCGCGGTCGGCGAGAACCCGTGCACCACGGACAGGGTCAGCGGCACGAACGCCTGCGCGGTGAAGAACACCCCGGCGAGCAGGCCGCGCGCGAGCACCATCACCGGGATGCCGGGCCGCCCGGTCCCGGTACCGCTGGGCAGCAGCACCCGCAGCGACGGCACCAGCACCAGCAACCCGACCAGTCCCGCGACCAGCACCGGCAACCGCACTCCCCCGGCCGAACCGGACAGGTCCTGCGCCGCCCAGTTCAGCCCCACGGCCCCGGCGGCGGCGCCTACCGCCGCCAGCGGCAGCCCCGGAACGGGCGCGGCGTCCGGTTCGCCCTCGGAACCGATCCGCCGCACCGTCGGCACCAGCAGCAGCGCCCCGAGCACCATCAGCGGCGCCAACCCGAGGAACACCCAGCGCCAGCCCACGTGCTCGGTCAGCGCCCCCGCCACCACCGGCCCGAGCAGCGCGGGCACCACCCAGGCCGCGGACAGCGCGCCGAACGCGGCAGGCCGGTCCCGCTCCGGGTAGACGCGGGCGATCAGCACGTACAGCGCGACGATCTGCGCCCCGGCACCGAGCCCCTGCAGCGCGCGGGCCACCAGCAGCACCGGCATCCCCGGCGCGAACCCGGCGAGCACCAGGCCCGCCGCGAACGTCGGCATCGCCACCAGCAGCGGGACCGCGGGACCGCGCCGGTCGCAGATCCGGCCCGCGACGACCGTGCCGATGGCGCTGGCCGCCATGAAGATCGTGAACGGCCACGAGTACCACTGCTCGGCGCCCCATTCGCGCACGATCGTCGGCAGCGCGGTCCCGATGCCCATCGCCTCGAACGCGGCGAGGGTGATGACGAGGACCAGTCCGGCGGTGAAGTTCCGCCGCTGCGGGCTCCACAGCGCGCTGGTCGAAGGACGGGCGGGTTCGGGCGTGCCGGTGGCTTCGTCGTCGATCGTCACCCGGTGAGCCTGCAACCCGCACCCCGGTCGAGGTCCAGTCGAGTCCACCGTTCGGCGGTGCGAGACCTGCGCCGGGCCGGACGCCGGCGGTCGCTCCTACGCTGGCCCCGGAGCGAGCCGCCACCACGGAGGAGCAGGTCATGGTCGACGCCCAGCAGCAGTTGGCCGCGGTGCGGCGCACCGTCGGCACCCGCGAACTGGAGACCGGTCCCGCGCGGGTCGCGGTGCTCGCCGAACGGCTGGACGCGCCGCTCGACGAGGTCTGGGACGCCGTGACGAGCGCCGAGCGGATCCCGCGGTGGTTCCTGCCGATCAGCGGGGAGCTGCGCCTCGGCGGCCACTACCAGCTGGAGGGGCACGCGGGCGGCACCGTGCGGCGCTGCGATCCGCCGCGCTCCTTCGCCGCGACCTGGGAGTTCGGCGGCGAGGTGAGCTGGATCGAGGTGCGGCTGCGCCCCGCCGACGGCGGCACCGACCTGGAGCTGGAGCACCTGGCGCACGTGTCCGAGCAGCGCTGGGCGCAGTACGGGCCGGGTGCGGTCGGGCTCGGCTGGGACTCGATGCTGCTCGGCCTCGCCTCGCACCTGGCGCCGGAGGGCGGGATCACCCCGGAGGAGGGCCCGGAGTGGCTGGCGTCCGAGGAAGGCCTGCGGTTCCTGCGCGCCGGCTCCGAAGCCTGGTACGAGGCGAGCGTGGCCGCGGGCACCCCGGAACCGGAGGCGCGCGCCGCCGCCGACCGCACCCTCGCCGCCTACACCGGCCAGGAGTGACCCGGGCACCGGAACGTCCGGACGGCCCACGACGGCGGAAGAGGACGATGGAGAAGTACGGCGACACCCTGTTCACCCTGGACGCCGACGAGGAGGTGCGGCTCGGCCTGCTGTGCCGGATCTTCGACCCGGAGACCACCCGCCTGCTCGCCGAACTCGGCACCCGGCCGGACGCCCGCTGTCTGGAGGTCGGCGCCGGCTCCGGGTCGATCGCCCGGTGGTGGTGCGAGCAGGTCCCCGACGGCGAGGTGGTCGCGACCGACGTGCAGACCTCCCTGCTGGAGCGCGACCCGCGCCCGAACCTGACCGTGCTGCGCCACGACGTGGTCCGCGAGGTGTTCCCGCCGGAGTCGTTCGACGTGATCCACGCCCGGCTGGTGCTGTCCCACCTCCGCGAGCGCGACGAGGTGCTGCGCCGGATGCGGGACTGGTTGCGGCCCGGGGGCGTCGTGCTGGTCGAGTCGTTCGGCTGGTTCCCGCTGGGCGGTTCGCCGAACCCGGTCTACAGCGGGGTGCTGCGGCGGTGGAGCGACCTGCTGCGGGAGGTCGTGGGCACCGACAGCGGCTGGTCCCGGCGCCAGCCCGGATCGCTGCTGGAGCTCGGCTACCGGGACGTCGGGGCGCGCTCGGCCACCTGGCACCTGCGCGGCGGCACGGACCTCGCCGAGTTCTGGCGGCGCGGCGTGGCGATGTCGGCGGAGCGGCTGCTCACCGACGGCCGGGTGTCGGCGGACGAGCTGGCGGAGTTCCACCGCCTGCTGCGGGACCCGGGTTTCTGGGATCTCTCCCCCGCGTTCGTGCAGGCGTGGGGCCACCGCTAGCGGTTCCCCCCGGGGCCCTTCCGCCAGGACGGTGCCGGGTCGCCGTTCAGCGGCCGCGCCGCTGACGAGGAGCGGACGTCCCCGACACCGGCCCGCTGCCGCGTTCGTCCAGCGGTGATCAGGCCGCCGACGGGAGCGGGTGCGGGGCGCAGCGGTGCCGGTGGGCGGGGTGCCGTTCCGCTGCGGAGGTGGCTCGGGCGACGGCGTGCCGTGCGCGGCGGGCCAGCTCGGCCCGGCTGCCGGTCGCCAGCTCCGGCAGCACCTCGAACTCCACCACCAGGTCCCGCGCCCGCGCCACCGCGAGCACCGAGTCCAGCAGGGTCGCCGCCCCGACGAACGCGGCGACCGTGGTGGGCTCCCCGGCCCCGGTGCGGAACCGCAGGGCCACCGGCCGCACCGGCACCCCCGCGTCCAGCGCCGCCTGGAACACCGCGGGCCGGTAGCGCCCGGAGGCCCGGCCGCACCAGGTGGTGCCCTCCGGGAAGGCGCCGACGACGGCACCACCGCGCAGCGCGTCGGCGAGCGCGCCGATCGCGGCGGGCAGCGCCGAAAGCCGCTCCCGGTCGATGTAGAGGGTGCCGACGCGGGTGGCCAGCGGTCCCACCACCGGCCAGGCCCGCAGTTCGATCTTCGCCAGCAACCGCATCGGCCGCACCGCCATCAGCGCCACCACGTCCAGCCAGGACACGTGGTCGGTGACCACCAGGCAGCCGGAGCTCCCGAGCTCGCCGCGCACCACGAACCGCACCCCGAACGCGCGCAGCAGCGCCCGGAACCAGGCCCGCACCAGCGCGGTGCGCAGCGAGCCGCGCAGCAGCGCGAACACCACCGCCAGCGCCACGCCCAGCAGCAGCAGCGCCACCGCGCGGGACAACCGCAGCACCACCAGGTGGGTGCCGGCCCGCGGGCTCCCCGGCCCGGGCAGGCATCCGGGACCGCACGGGGAGTCCGGGAACCACGGGTGCGTCATGCCGACGCGCCCAGGAAGAACCGCAGGTACCGCTGGTCGATCTCGGTGAAGTTGAGCAGCACGAAGAAGTCCGCCACCCCGAACTCCGGGTCGTGCGCCGGCGGTCCGCACACCCACGCGCCCAGCCGCAGGTAGCCCTTCAGCAGCGCGGGCAGCGGACCGCGGTGGGTGCGCGGCACCCCGTCCGGGTTCCACGGCCGGTAGGGCCGCACCCGCAGCTCCGGGGGCGAGAGGTGCTTGGCGGTCACGGCGTCGGCGACCTTCGCCGCCAGCGGCCCGCCGTCGTCCAGCGGCACCGAGGCGCACCCGGCGAGCCAGGTGTGGCCGGACAGCAGCATGTAGCGGGCGATCCCCGCCCACACCAGGCTCACCACCGCGCCGGAGCGGTGGTCGCGGTGCACGCAGGACCGGCCGGTCTCGACCAGGGCCGGGCGCAGCGAGGTGAGCGAGCCCAGGTCGAACTCGCCCTCGGAGTACAGCTTCCCGGCGGCGTGCGCGCGTTCCGGCGGGAGCATGCGGTAGGTGCCGACGACCGCGCCGGAGCGGTCGTCCCGGACGATCAGGTGATCGCAGAAGTCGTCGAACGGATCGGTCTCCACGCCGGGCAGGTCGGCGTGCACGGTGGCGCCCATCTCCTCGGCGAACACCTGGTAGCGCAGGCGTTGGGCGGCCCGCACCTCCTCGGCGTCCCTGGCCACGAGCAGCGAGTAGTGGGCTCCGCCGGAGGCGGACGATCCCGCGGGCGCGGTGCTGGCAAGCAGCTGCGACTCGGACATGCCTGCAGGTGTATCGCCGCGCGCAGGAAGCGCAGTAGATCGGACGAGGGCACGCAGCAGGAACTTTCGGTGAATGCGCGGTACTCGATCGATGCGGTCCGCCTCGCGGGTCGCCGCGGCCCGGGAAGTAGGTTTGCGGGATGCCTGAGCCCGACCGGAACCTCGTGGAACTGTTCACCGACGGCGCCTGCAGCGGCAACCCCGGCCCCGGCGGGTGGGGCGTGGTGCTGCGCTACGGCGACCACGAGCGCGAGCTGCACGGCGGGGAGCCCGCCACCACGAACAACAAGATGGAGCTCACCGCGGTCATCGAGGGGCTGGCCGCGCTGACCCGCCCGATGCCGCAGGTGCGGGTGTTCAGCGACAGCACCTACGTGCTCAAGGGCATCTCGGAGTGGATGCGCGGCTGGAAGCGCAACGGCTGGTTGACCTCGGCGAAGAAGCCGGTGAAGAACGCGGACCTGTGGCAGCGCCTGGACGCCGAGGTGCAGCGGCACGGCGAGGTGACGTGGAACTGGGTGAAGGGCCACAACGGCCACCCGGAGAACGAGCGCGCCGACAAGCTCGCCTGCCAGGGCCGCGACGAGCACCGCTGACCCGCGGCCGGGCTCCGGCGGTGGCCGCCGCCGAGGAGCCCGTCCGTACGACGAGAACGGGCCGCGCCCCGGTGCGGGGTGCGGCCCGTTCTCGGCTCAGCGGAGGGCTCAGCCCTTGCGCTTGCCGACCTCGTCGGTCAGCTGCGGGGCGACCTTGAACAGGTCGCCCACGACGCCGTAGTCGGCGATCTCGAAGATCGGCGCCTCGGCGTCCTTGTTGACCGCCACGATCGTCTTCGAGGTCTGCATCCCGGCGCGGTGCTGGATGGCGCCGGAGATCCCGAGGGCGATGTAGAGCTGCGGCGAGACGGTCTTGCCGGTCTGCCCGACCTGGAACTGGTGCGGGTAGTAGCCGGAGTCGACCGCGGCGCGGGAGGCGCCGCCGGCGGCGCCGAGCGAGTCGGCGAGCTTCTCGACGACGTCGAACGACTCGGCCGAACCGACGCCGCGGCCCCCGGAGACGACCACGGACGCCTCGGTGAGCTCGGGGCGGTCCCCGGCCTCGGCGGGCTGCACGCCGGTGATCTTGGCGTTCTTCGCGGCGTCGACCGCGGGCACCTCGACCGCTTCCTGGGCACCGGCGCCGGCGGCCTGCTCGGCCTCGACGCTGCCGGGCAGCACGGTCACGACCGGCGTGCCGGTGGTGACCTGGGCCTTGGCGTTGTAGGTGCCGCCGAACAGCGAGTGCGAGCCGATCCCGTCGCCGTCGATGTCGACGACCTCCGAGAGCAGACCCGAACCGAGCCGCACGGCCAGCCGGCCCGCGATCTCCTTGCCGTCGATCGAGCCCGGTACCAGCACCGCGGCCGGGGAGGCCGAGCCGACCAGCGACGCGAGCACGTCGACGGCCGGGGTGACCAGGTAGGACGCGGTGTCGGCGGACTCGGCCGCGTACACCTTCTCGGCGCCGTAGGACGCCAGCACATCGGCCAGCTTGCCCGCTTCACCGGGCTCGCCGACGACGACCGCGGACGGTGCGCCGAGGCGGCGGGCGGCGGTCAGCAGCTCCAGGGTGACCTTCTTGACCTCACCGCCGGAGTGGTCGACGAGGACCAGAACCTCAGACATGTCTTTCATCTCCTCGCGAACCTAGGACTCAGACCAGCTTCTCGGCGGCCAAGAACTCGACGATCTTGGTGCCGCCGTCGCCCTCGTCGTTGACGCGCTGGCCGGCCTGCTTCGGCGGCTTCGGCGCGGACTCCACGACCTTCGACCCGGCACCGGCCAGTCCGACCTCGGACGCGTCGATGCCGGCGTCGGCCAGGGTCAGCACGGAGACCGGCTTCTTCTTGGCGGCCATGATGCCCTTGAAGGACGGGTACCGCGGCTCGTTGATCTTCTCGGTGACCGACACGACCGCGGGCAGGTTCGCCTCCAGGCTGATGATGCCCGCGTCGGTCTCGCGCTCGATGCTGATGGTCGAGCCGTCGGTGGTGACCTTGCGCGCGTAGGTCAGCTGCGGCAGGCCCAGCAGCTCGGCCAGCATCGCCGGGACCGCGCCCACGCGGCCGTCGGTGGCCTCGTTGCCCGCGATCACCAGGTCCACGGAGTCGACGGTGCCGACGACCTTGGCGAGGGCCTTGGCGGTGGAGACCGCGTCGGAACCGGCCAGCGCCTCGTCGGAGAGGTGCACCGCCTTGTCCGCGCCCATCGACAGCGCCTTGCGGATCGCGTCGGTGGCGCGGTCCGGACCCATCGCCACGACGGTCACCTCACCGCCCTGCGCCTCCTTGATCAGCAGCGCCTCTTCCACCGCACGTTCGTTGATCTCATCCAGCACGGCGTCCGCCGACTCGCGGTCGAGCGTGTGGTCGGAGTCTTTGAGCTTGCGCTCGGACCACGTGTCGGGCACCTGCTTCACCAGGACGACGATGTTCATGGGTCCTCTTCGACCTCCTGCGGACTTCACGTCGGCTTCGCTTGCGTTTCGCGCGGTTGCGCGGGGCTTCCGTTCGGTGCGATGACACCGCTACCGGGAAGTTCGACCTTGCCACGGCGCACTGGTGGTGGCACAGTGACGCCGCCCACCCCGGATGTTACTTGCCGGTAGCCCCTGCACAACCGAGGTTTCCCGTGACGGTACTCACGTCGTCGCCAGGACTTTCCACCAGTCCCGCGGAAGTCCGCCCCGGAACTTCCCCCGGCCAAGATCTGAAAACTTTCACAAGTGACTAGCCTGCACGCCATGAAGCACCACGTCGCCATCGTGACGGACTCCACCGCCTCGATCCCGCCCGACGTCGCCGATCAGCTGAACATCTGCGTGATCCAGCTGGAACTCACGATCGGCGACCAGGAGAACGACGAACGCCGCATCCCGCACTCGGAACTCGCGCAGGCGATGCGCGACGGCACCCACGTCGAAACGGGACCGCCGCCGCCACCAGCGTTCTTCTGGAACTACAACGACGCCGCCTCCTCCGGGGCCGAGGCGATCGTCTCCGTGCACATCTCCGAAGGCCTCTCCCAGACCTGCCAGTCCGCGCGCACCGCCGCGGAGGAGATCAGCCTGCCGGTGTTCGTGGTCGACTCGCGGCTGTGCGGGCTCGGCATGGGGTTCCCGGTGATCGCCGCCGCCGAGGCCGCCGCCGCGGGCGGCAGCACCCAGGGCGTGCTCGGCGTGCTGGACCGCAGGCTGCGCAGCACCACCCAGATGATCTACGTGGACACCCTGGAATACCTGCGCCGCAGCGGCCGCGTGGGCCGCGCCCAGGCCTTCTTCGGGCAGGCGCTGTCCATCAAACCGGTGCTGGTGCTGCGCGAAGGCATCCTGGAACCGATGGTCAAGGGCCGCGGACCGGAGCGGGCGCTGAAGAAGGCCGTGCGCGAAGCCGTCGCCCGCGCCGGCGACGGGCCGGTGGACATCGGCATCGAGCACTTCCAGTACGGCGAACGCGCCCACGAGATCGCCGAGCAGCTGCGCTCGCAGCTCCCGCAGGCCCGCCGCGTCGTCGTCGCCGAGACCAGCGCCATCATCGGCGCCCACGCCGGGCCGGGGGCGCTCGGGCTCACCGTCTCCCCCGCCACCTGATCAGCGCAGCGCCTTGTCCAGGGCCCGGTGGATCCGCTTGGCCGACACCGCCTTCGGGGTGCCGATCGACTGCGCGAACAGGGAGACGCGGAACTCCTCGATCATCCAGCCGACGTCGAGGAGTTCCGGCGCGGGCGCGTGCCCGTCCGGCACCGCGTCCAGCGCGTCCAGGTAGCGGTCCCGCACCTCGTCGACCTGCGCCATCCACTGCCGGTCCCGCTGCGGGTGGTGCTGGACCTTCTCCAGCCGCTGCTCCACGGCCCGCAGGTAGCGCTCCAGGTCCGGCAACCGCGCCCACCCGGCCTCGGTGACGAACCCCGGGTGCAGCAGGCCGGAGAGCTGCTCCTCGACGTCGGCGCGCGAATCGGCCGGCATGGTCGGCGCCCGGTCGGCGAGCGCCGAGCGGGCCCGCTGCGCCGCGTCGAGGACCTTCTCCACCTTGGCGGCGGCGTCGGCGGTGACCGGGCCGAGCCCGGCGCGCACCTTCGCCTGCAGCGCCGCGAACCCGTCCTGGCTCCACACCGGGCCGCCCGCGTCGGCGACGAGCTTGTCCACCGCGCAGCTCGCGCAGTCCTGCAGCAGCAGCCCCAGATCGCCGTGCGGGGCGGTGCCCAGCACCACGCGGGTGCGGGCGTTCATGCCGCGCTGCAACGACTTCACCGGCGACGGCAGGTTCAGCAGCAGCAACCGGCGGGTGCCGTCCCACAGCGCGCGGCGCTGCTCGGCCTCGGTGTCGAACATGCGGACCGCGACGGAATCGCCCTCGTCCACCAGCGACGGGTAGGCCTTCACCGCGTTCCCGCCGCGATCCTGCTCGAAGGTGCGGGGCAGTTCCCCGAAGTTCCACGAGTCCAGCCCGGCGCGTTCCACGGTGCCCGCGGCCGCGGAGATCTCGGCGCGCAGCTTCGGCCGCAGCCGCCGCTTCAGCTCCTCCAGGTCCTTCGACTCGGCGAGCTTCTTCCCGTCGCCGTCGATGACGCGGAACGACATCGACAGGTGGTCGGCCAGCGAGTCCACGTCGAACTCGCCCGGCGGCACCGTCACCCCGGTCATCCGCCGCAGCTGGTCGCTGAGCGCCCCGACCAGGTCGCCCTGCAGCGCGGGCATCCGGGACAGCGCGGCCTTCGCGTGGTCGGGCACCGGGACGAAGTTGCGCCGCAACGACTTCGGCAGCGATTTGATCAGCGCGACGACGAGTTCCTCGCGCAGGCCCGGGATCTGCCAGTCGAACCCGGCCGGTTCGATCTGGTTGAGCACCGCCAGCGGGACGTGCGCGGTGACGCCGTCGGCGTCCGCGCCCGGCTCGAACTGGTAGGTCAGCTCCAGCCGGTGCCCGCCCTGCTGCCAGGCGTCCGGGTAGTCGTGGTCGGTGACCCGCGCCGACTCCTGGTTGATGAGCATGGACTTCTCGAAGTTGAGCAGGTCCGGCTGCTCGCGGCGGGTCTTCTTCCACCAGCTGTCGAAGTGCCTGCCGGAGACGACCTCGGCGCCGACCCGCTGGTCGTAGAACTCGAACAGCGTTTCGTCGTCGACGAGGATGTCGCGGCGGCGGGCCCGTTCCTCCAGGCCCTCCACCTCGGCCAGCAGCGCGCGGTTGTCGTGGAAGAACCGGTGGTTCGTGTCCCAGTCGCCCTCCACCAGCGCGTGCCGGATGAACAGCTCCCGGCACAGCTCCGGTTCGACGCGGCCGTAGTTCACCTTGCGGTCGGCGACCAGCGGCACCCCGTACAGCGTGACCTTCTCGGCGGCGACGACGGCGGCCCGCTTCTTCTCCCAGTGCGGTTCGCTGTAGCTGCGCTTCACCAGGTGCCCGGCGAGCTGCTCCACCCACTCGGGTTCGACGCGGGCGTTGACCCGCGCCCACAGCCGGGAGGTCTCGACGAGCTCGGCGGACATCACGAACCGCGGTGGCTTCTTGAACAGGGCCGAGCCGGGGAAGATCGCGAACTTGGCGCTGCGCGCTCCCAGGTATTCGGTGGCGCCGCGCTGGCGCTTGCCGCTCTGCTTCTTCTCGTCGACGTCCTTGAGCCCGATGTGCGACAGCAGCCCGGCCAGCAGCGAGCGGTGCACCAGCTCGGGCGCGGCCGGGTTGTCGTTGAGCGTCATGTCCAGCGACTTCACCATCTGCCGCAGCTGCGAGTACAGGTCCTGCCACTCGCGCACCCGCAGGTGGTTGAGGAAGTCCGCCTTGCACTGCTTGCGGAACTGGTTCGACGACAGCGCGCGCTGCTGCTCCCGCAAGTGGTTCCACAGGTTCAGGAACGCCAGGAAGTCCGAGCCCTCGTCGGTGAACCGGGCGTGCTTCTCCCCCGCCGCCTGCTGGTGCTCGGCGGGGCGCTCCCGCGGGTCCTGGATGGACAGTGCGGCGGCGATGACGAGCGTCTCGTGCAGGCAGCCGTTGCGGTCCGCGGCCAGCACCATCCGCGCCAGCCGCGGGTCGACGGGCAGCTGCGCGAGGGTGCGGCCGACGGGGGTGAGCGTGCGCTTCCCGTCCTGCTCGCCGGTGTCCAGCGCGCCGAGCTCGTGCAGCAGGTTCACGCCGTCGGTGATCTGGCGGCGGTCCGGCGGCTCCAGGAACGGGAACTCGGCGACGTCGCCCAGCCCCAGCGAGGTCATCTGCAGGATCACCGAGGCGAGGTTGGTGCGCAGGATCTCCGGGTCGGTGAACTCCGGCCGGGACTCGAAGTCCTGCTCGGAGTACAACCGGATGCAGATGCCCTCGGACACGCGGCCGCAACGGCCCTTGCGCTGGTTCGCCGACGCCTGCGACACCGGCTCGATCGGCAGCCGCTGCACCTTGGTGCGGAAGCTGTACCGGGAGATGCGGGCGGTGCCCGGGTCGATCACGTACTTGATGCCGGGCACCGTCAGCGAGGTCTCGGCGACGTTGGTGGCGAGCACGACGCGCCTGCCGGTGTGCGGTTGGAACGCGCGGTGCTGCTCGGCGGCGGAGAGCCGCGCGTACAGCGGCAGCACCTCCGTGTTCCGCAGCTTCAGCTGCTCCAGCGCGTCGGCGGTGTCGCGGATCTCCCGCTCACCGCTGAGGAACACCAGCACGTCCCCGTCGCCTTCGGCGCCGAGCTCGTCGACGGCCTCGCAGATCGCCTGCGTCTGGTCCCGTTCGAGCGCGGGCAGGTCCGGGTCGTCCGGTTCCTCCACCAGCGGCCGGTAGCGGACCTCGACCGGGTAGGTGCGGCCGGAGACCTCCACGACGGGGGCGTCGTCGAAGTGCCGGGAGAACCGCTCCGGGTCGATCGTCGCCGAGGTGATGATCACCTTGAGGTCGGGGCGGCGCGGCAGCAGCTGCTTGAGGTAGCCGAGGATGAAGTCGATGTTGAGGCTGCGCTCGTGCGCCTCGTCGATGATGAGCGTGTCGTAGCGGCGCAGCAGCCGGTCCCGCTGGATCTCGGCGAGCAGGATGCCGTCGGTCATCAGCTTCACCAGCGTCGACTCGCCCGCGCGCTCGGTGAACCGCACCTGGTAGCCGATCGCCTCGCCCAGCTCGGTGCCGAGCTCCTCGGCGACGCGTTCGGCGACGGTGCGGGCCGCGATCCGGCGCGGCTGGGTGTGGCCGATGCCGCCCTGGATGCCGCGCCCCAGCTCCAGGCACATCTTCGGCAGCTGGGTCGTCTTCCCGGAGCCGGTCTCGCCCGCGACGATCACCACCTGGTTGTCCCGGATCGCCGCCAGCAGGTCGTCGCGGCGCGCGCTGACCGGCAGCTGCTCGGGGTAGGTGATGCGCGGGACCGCGGCGCGGCGGCGCTCGACCCGCTGTTCGGCGGCCGCGACCTCGGCGGCGATCTCGCCGGTGACCGAGTCCAGCGCCGCGGCGTCGCGGATCTTGCGGGCGCCTTCGATGCGGCGGCGGAGCCTGCGCTGGTCGTTGAACATCAGCTCGGGCAGGCGGCCGCGCAGATCGGCCAGCGGGGAGCTCACAGGTGACGTACCCATACTTCGTTCCAGGATAGAGAACGCCGCCACCGGTTTTCCGCCGGTCAGGCTGTGACGCGGCGGACGCCCCGCCGGTCGGCTCCCGCCGCGGTGCGGCAGCACGGCCCGGCAGCGCGGGAGGGGCCGGCTCAGCCGTGCAGGAACGGGGTGTCGATGGGGCGGGCCGGGCGGACGCGGCCGGTGGTGCGCTCCCGCGGCGCGGTGAGCTCCCCGCCGGTCAGGCCCGCCGCGAGCAGCTCGGCGGCCAGGTCGCGGGCCTCGACGACCTCGCGGACCACGGCGGCGGTGCTGCTGCCGTGGGCGGCGAGCAGCCGTCGGATCTCCGGGGCGTCGTCCGGTCTGCCCTCGGCGGCGGCGACCGCGCGCAGCGGGGCGTGGCTGAGCGCGTGGTCGGCGGCGATGACCTCGGCGGAGGCGCCCAGCAGGCCGAGCAGCACCAGCACCACCAACCCGGTCCGGTCCCGCCCGCTACCGCAGTGCACCAGCACCCCGCCCGGGCGGGCGGTGGCGATCGCGCCGACCACCTCGGCCAGCCGCCGCGGGTAGCGCTGCACGAACGCCGGGTAGTACAGCGGGGTGCAGGACAGCGCGCCGCCCCAGCGGTCCCGGAACTCGACGTCCCCGGGATCGTCCAGCGGCAGGTGCAGCGTGCTGAGCCCGGCGGGCCGCGGCGCCCGGTCCGGGCCGTCCTCGACGCCGTCGGTGAGGTCGACGACGGTGCGCACCCCGTGCGCCCACAGCGCCGCCCAGCCCTCGGCGCTCAACCGCACCGGGTTCCCGGCGCGGACGACGGCGCCCCAGCGCACGTAGCCGTCGCGCACCGGCACGCCGCCCAGCTCACGGCCGTTGATCAGTCCGTCCCACCCGAGTTCCCGCCATCCAGCCATGTCCGGAGGACGCGCGGACCCGGCCGCCGTTGCACGCCGAACGGCGCAACCACCGCCCGTCGTTCGCCGCCCGCCGCGATGCTCCCGCGGTCGCGTCTCAGGCGGGTCCGGCGGAGTACTGGGTGCTGCAGGGGGAGAAACCGTCCTGGAAGCCGAGGCGGAAGGCTTCGACCCGGGCGAAGCCCGCGGGCACCTGCCGGCCGTCGACATCGGCGGCGATGAGGCTGTCGTCGCCGAGCAGCGCGGCCACCCCCTCGTCGATGTCCCCGGGCGCCATCCGCAGTTCGCCCACCGGGTTGCGCCGCCCGATCGGGTCCTCCACCAGCAATCCGCTCCAGGCGCCGACCATGCACGCGGTGCGCAGCCCCGCGTTCTGCCCGGTCAGCGGCAGCCCGGCGGCGTCCTGCACGGACAGCGCGTAGCGGGACGCGACCTGGGCGTACGCGGCGAAGTCGCCGTAGCCGGAGTTCGCGTCGTCCTTCGCGGGCGGGGTCGCGATCCGCTGCAGGTCGTCGAGGCTCAACGACACCGTGTTGGTGCCGGGGCAGTAGGCGACGGGGCTGGTGCTGCGCACCCCCGCGCAGGCGAGCGGTTCGGTCACCAGGTGCGGCGGCAGCGCCCCGGTGTCCTTGAAGACCAGCCGGAGGCTCTCCTGCACGGCGGCCAGGTTCTTCTCGTCGACGGGCAGGTCGGTCTCCTGCGCCTGCTTCCAGAACCGGAACTGGGTGGTGCGCTGCTTGACGTCCTCGGCGTCCATCTCGGCGCAGCGCTTCGGCCCGTCGCTGAAGCCGTACTGGAAGGCGGTGACCCGGTCGAAGGCGCTGCCGTGCGCGTCGGCGCCGGTGAAGTCGCTCTCGCCCGGGGTGTCGCGGATGTAGCTGAGCACGCCCATGACCTGGTTCAGGCCGTCGCCGGTGGAGACCTGGAAGTGCTGCGCGCCGCCTTCGGCGACGTGCCGGAAGAAGGAGCCGGTGAAGCAGTCGGCCTGCTGCTCGGAGACCAGCGTCGAGTCCTGCTCCCCGACGGTCCCGGCGCGCTGCTGCACGGCGTGGCCCATCTCGTGCGCGAGGACGGTGACGACGGCGATCGGCCCGAAGCTGTTGCTCAGCCGCGGCAGCAGGTCCGCGCGGTCCCAGGCGACGAGGTCCTCCTCGCCGCAGTAGAACGCGTTGGACAGCCCGCGGGTCTGCTGGCCGCAGAGCGCGCCGCCGAGCGCCGTGGAGTCGTAGGAGACGAACTTGCCGACCGGGTCGAACTCCTTGCCGTCGAAGGCGTCGGGGAACTCGGCCTTCCAGTAGTCCTGGACGTCGGAGACGGCGTTGCGGGCGAGCCCGTCGATCTCGCCGCGGTCGGTGCCCTCCACCACCAGGTCGGCGTCGGCGACGCCCGCGCGGGGCCCGGTGGGTCCGTCGTTCACGGGCAGTCCGGCCACGTCGTCGGCGGCGGGCCCGCCTTCCGCGGTGGGGGTGCCGCTGATCACCCGCGAGCACCCGCTCACCAGCGAGATGCACGCGAGCAGCGCGAGGACCGCGCCGCCGACCCGGGTGCCGCGCGGAGCGCCTGCCGAAACCGGTGCCACAGAAGTTCCTCATCCTGTTCGAAGGTCCGTTGGCGGCGGCGGATCCGCGTCCCCGAGCTCGGTCCACCGGCCGCGCGGATCAGCCTATCGGGTGGCCGGTGCGGCCCGGTTCTCCGCGCCGCGCCCGGAATCCGGTGCCGCGCACGGCGTCCGCGCCGCGGATCGAGACGGGCTCCGCACCGGAAACCGCCGTGGTGGCGGCGATCGTTCCCGTAAGGTCCTCTGCCCATGGGGACGTTGCGTCAGTGGTTTCGGCCGTGGGTGGTGGCCGCGCTGTCCGGCCTGGTGGCCGTGGGGGTCGTGGAAGGCGTCGCGGGCAGCGGTCCCGGCGGGTTCGGGTGGGGCGAGCTGGGCGCGCTCGCCGGGGTCGTCGCACTGCCGATGATCACGCAACTGGGGTTGCTGACCGGGGCGGCGGTGTTCGGGCTGCGCATCCGGCACGTCGTGATCGGTTCGCTGCGCGGCATCGCGACCTGGCGGGTGGGGCGCACCACGATCACGTTGCGGGCGCTGCCGCTGGAACTGGCCTCCGAGATCGGGCCGTGGCGCAGCCCGGTGATCCTGCGCTGCTGGCTGGCGGGCGTGACGTCGGCGGTGGCCGGGATCGGTGCCGTGCTGGCGTGCTGGCTGCTGGCGGAGGGATCGTTCGGACGCGGGCTGCTGATCGCGGTGACGCCGCTGATGCTGCACAAGTTGTGGCCGCGGCGGGCGCCGCTGGCCACCTCGACCGGCTGGCTGCTGTTCGGGTTGCCGCGGATGGAGGAACCGCGGCGCACCGAGTTCCTGGCAAGCCCGCTGGCGGCGCGCGCGCACGAGGCGTTGCAGGACGGGGACGTGGCCCGCGCGCAGGTGGTGGTGAACCGGCTGGCCGCGCTGCACCCCGGCCTGGACACCACGATCAACTGCCAGATCACCATGCACGAGGCGCGCGGCGAGTACGCGGAGGCGGTGCTGAAGCTGGTGGGGCACATCGCGGCGGCCGACCTGCCGCCGCGCGAGCTGTCCTACGTGCTGGCGGGCCTCGCCGGGTTGGGCTGCTGCGCCGCGGAATCCGGCCAGCTGCCCGCCGACGAGGTGCTGCCGATCGCGCGGAAGGCGATGGAGGACGCCATCTCGCTCGGCTACCCGGCGTACCGGCTGAACGGGACGAAGGGGTTGCTGGCGCTGCTGGAGGGCGACGCGGACGAGGCGGCGCGGCTGGCCGCGTCCGGCGCGGACCACGCCACCTCGCCGCTGTCCAAGGCGGACGACTTCGCGACCTTGGCCCGCGCGCACATGGCCCGCCGCGACAACGCCGCCGCCCGCACCGCGCTCGCCGCCGCCGAACGCCTCGCCGCCTGGTGGCCGCGGGTCCGCGACGTCCGCGACCGCCTGCACGTCGCCTAGTTCCCGGCCGCGAACCGGGTCAGGCGAGCACGATCCGGCCCAGTTCCGCCGGACCGGACAGCAGGGGGTGCTTCGGCAGGACGCGGACCGTGTAGCCGGCGGGTCCGGCGTGCGGCAGGGTCACCGTCGCCTCGTAGTCGCCGTCCGGCCCGGGCCGCATGGATCCGGTGCTGAACTCGTGCAGCTGGTCCGCGTCGTCGACGCGGCCCACCACCACCTCGACGTCCACATCGGACGGTGCGAGCCCGGCGAGGTCGACCTGGGCGCGCACCGTGATCCGCCCGCCCAGCAACGGGGTCGCGCCGTCCGGCACCGACATCCGGGTGGAGCCGATCCGCACCGAACCCCACGCCGACCCGAGCCGCGCCCCGTACTCGGCGAGCTCCTTCGCGCCGCGGTGGTCGTGCTCGGTCATCGCCTGCGCCGACCGCGCCGCCGGCCCGTAGTAGCGGTCCACGTACTCGCGGACCATCCGGGACGCCTGCACCCGCGGGCCGAGCGTGGCGAGGGTGTGGCGCACCATCGACATCCACTTGCCGGGCACGCCGTCGGCGCTGCGCTCGTAGAACGTGGGGGCCACGCCGGTGGCGATGAGCTCGTACAGCGCGGCCGCCTCCAGGTCGTCGCGCCGGTTCTGGTCGGTGACGCCGTCGGCGTTCGGGATCGCCCACCCGTTCTCGCCGTCGAACAGCTCGTCCCACCAGCCGTCCCGCACCGACAGGTTCAGCGCGCCGTTCAACGCCGCCTTCATCCCGGAGGTGCCGCAGGCCTCCAGCGGCCGCACCGGGGTGTTCAGCCACACGTCGCAGCCGGACACCAGGTACCGGGCCAGCGACATGTCGTAGTCCGGCAGGAACACGATGCGGTGGCGCACCTCGGGGTCGTCGGCGAACCGGGTGATCTGCTGGATCATCGCCTTGCCGCCCTCGTCGGCCGGGTGCGATTTGCCCGCCACGACCAGCTGGACGGGCCGCTCCGGGTCGAGCAGCAGCCGCCGCAACCGCTCGGTGTCCCGCAGCATCAGCGTGAGCCGCTTGTAGGTCGGCACCCGGCGGGCGAAGCCGATGGTGAGCACGTCCGGGTCGAACACCGAATCGCACCAGCCGAGCTCCAGGTCGGAGGCGCCGCGCTGCAACCACGCCTGCCGCAGCCTGCGCCGCACCTCGTCCACCAGCCGCTGCCGCAGCGAACTGCGCAGCTCCCACAGCAGCGGGTCGCTCACCGGTTCCATCCCGCGCAGCCCCGCGCCGCTGTCCATTTCGGACTCGCCGAGCAGCTTGCCGAGCTCCCGCGCCGACCAGGTGGGCCCGTGCACCCCGTTCGTGACCGACCCGATCGGCACCTCCTCCACGCCGAAACCGGGCCACAGCCCGCGGAACATGGTGCGCAGCACCCCGCCGTGCAGCGCCGACACCCCGTTGGCGCGCTGCGCGAGCCGCAACCCCATGTGCGCCATGTTGAACATGCCGGGCTTGTCCTCCGCACCCAGCGCCAGCACCCGTTCCGTCGGCACCCCCGGCAGCAGCGCCCCGGAGGAACCGTCGCCGAAGTAGTGCCGCACCAGGTCCACCGGGAACCGGTCGATGCCCGCCCGGACCGGGGTGTGCGTGGTGAACACGGTGCCCGCGCGCACCGCCGCCACCGCCTCGTCGAAGTGCAGCCCGGGCCCGCCGTGCAGCTCCCGGACCCGTTCCAGGCCGAGGAAACCGGCGTGCCCCTCGTTGGTGTGGAACACCTCCGGCTCGGGGTGCCCGGTCAGCTCGCAGTAGGCGCGCAGCGCCCGCACCCCGCCGATCCCGGCGAGGATCTCCTGCCGGATCCGGTGGTCCGCGTCCCCGCCGTAGAGCCGGTCGGTGGTGCCGCGCAGGTCGTCGTCGTTGTCCGGCAGGTCGGTGTCCAGCAGCAGCAGCGGAACCCGGCCGACCTGCGCCTTCCAGATCCGCGCGCGCAACTCCCGCCCGGCGGGCATCGCCACCCGCACCAGCAGCGGCGATCCGGACGGCTCGGTGAGCACCTCCAGCGGCAGGCCCTTCGGGTCCTGCACCGGGTAGTGCTCCTGCTGCCAGCCCTCCGCGGACAGCGCCTGCCGGAAGTAGCCGGAGCGGTAGAACAGGCCCACCCCGATCAGCGGCACCCCCAGGTCCGACGCCGACTTCAGGTGGTCGCCCGCGAGCACGCCGAGCCCGCCCGAGTAGTTCGGCAGCGCCTCGCTGACCCCGAACTCCATCGAGAAGTACGCCACCGACGACGGCAGCCCGGCGCCTTCGGCCTGCCGCTGCTGGTACCAGCGCGGCACCGACAGGTAGTGCCGCAGGTCGTCGTGCACGGCGCGGGTGCGGGCCAGGAAGTCGTCGTCCTGGGCTAGCCCGCGCAGCCGCTCCGCGGGCACCTCCTCCAGCAACCGCAGCGGATCACCGCCCACCCGCGACCACACCTGCGGGTCCACCGCGGCGAACAGGTCCTGCGTCGGCGGGTGCCAGGTCCAGCGCAGGTTCGTCGCCAACGTCCCCAACGCCGCCAGCTGTTCCGGCAGGTGTGCTCGAACGGTGAATCGGTGGACGGCTTTCACGGCGGCTGATCCCATCTCGCGGTCTGGTCGGTCGCGGGAACCGGCGCGGCGTCGCACAGCTCCGACGAGTTCCGCGCCGCCCGCGGGCGAACGCGTGCCCGCCAGTCTCGCAGGCCGGAGACGCGGCCGCGGACGGCTGATCCACCCGGTGGTGCGAAGCTGGCGGGGTGCGCATCTTCCCGTCCGCCGTGCTGGCCCTCGTCCTCGGGGTCGCGGGTTGCTCGCCCGCGGCACCGCAGCCGCAGCCCGCGCCCGCCGGGGAACCGGCGAACCGGGCGGTCGACCCGGGTTTCGTGCACGGCACCGACGGCGGCGACACCGACCGGCTCGCCGCCACCGTCCTCACCGACGTGCGGGACTTCTGGAGGGCGAACCTCCCGGCCGTGGCGGGCGAGGAGTGGCACGACCTCGACGGCGGCTACTTCTCGGTGGACACCTCGAACGGCACGGGGCGCCCGCCGCCGTGCTCGGGCACCGTCGCGAACCTGGAGGGCAACGCCTACTACTGCGCCTCGGTGGACGCCGTCGCCTGGGACCGCGCGGCGCTGCTGCCGGTGCTGCGGGAGCACTACGGGGACGCGGCGGTCGCCGTGGTCCTCGCCCACGAGATCGGGCACGCGGTGCAGCAGCGCACCGGGGTGGACGTGGGCGCGGGCGGCGACGCGGCGCGCACCGAAGCCGGGGCGGACTGCTACGCGGGTGCTTTCCTGCGCGCCGCCGCCGACGGGCGCACCGCGCACCTGCGGTTCTCGCCGCAGGACCTGGACGGGGCGTTGCACGCGCTGATCGTGTTCCGCGACCCGATCGGCACCGACGCCACCGCCGGGGACGCGCACGGCACCTCCTTCGACCGGATCTCCGCGTTCCAGGACGGCTACCGGGACGGGCCCGGCGGCTGCGCCGACCCCGACGTCGAACGCGCCCCCACCGGCGACGGGCCCGACGGTCCCAACGCTCCCCTGGACGCCGCGGTCGCGCGGGCGGAGACGACGACCCGCGCGTTCTTCGGCGCCAGGGTCGCCGCCGCCGGGCGCGGCTGGACGCCGCCCGCGGTGCGCGCCGGGGACTGCCCCGGCGACCCGGTCGGCCTCTGCGCCGACCGCGGGATCGTCGGCTACGATCCGCCACGGCTCGACGAGCTGCACCGCGACATCGGCGACCAGGCCACCGCGACGCTGCTCGCCTCCCGGTACGCGCTCGCCGCGCTGGAACCGCTGGGACTGCCGACGACCGGTCCGGCCGCGGGGACCGCGATCAGCTGCCTCACCGGGGCCTACACCGCCGCCGAGCGGGTGTCCGCGGGCGATCTGGACGAGGCCGTCGAATCGCTGCTGGTCACCGACGCCGCGTCCCGCGACGCAGGCGGCGGGCAGGAGCTCACCGGTGCGCGGCGCGTCGAGGCCTTCCGCGACGGGCTGCTGCACGGCCCGGACCGCTGCGGCTGACCGCCGGGCCGCCGGCACGACCGGGGACCGGGGTCGGAGGCACCGGCGGACCGGGACAACCGGATCGGCCGCACCGGACTCGGGGACACCGGGATCGGGACACCGGGATCGCGGGCGCCGGATCGGCGGCCCGGACCGATCGCAGCGGGTGATCACCGCGGTCGCACCCGCACCCCCGGCCCGGCGCCCACATCGTGGGAGGCACCGGCCGGGGTATGGCCGAGAAACCCGGTGACGTGCCACGATCCGTCCGTGCCGGATTCGTTGCTGACTCGTGATCGCGTGATCGACCTGTTCCTGGTCGTCACCTCGGCCTGTCACTGACCGCAACTCCCCGTGGACCCGCTCGGGTCGACGGCGCGGCACCACCTGATCCCCGGACCCGCCCGCCCTGCCGCGGACGCATGCGGTCCGGCCCCGCCGATCGGCCCGTTCCCGATTCAGCTCTCGAACGAAGGAACGGAAACACCCATGTCCGCACCCACGCACATCTCGCAGTACACCCCCACCGAGGAGATCCCCGAACTCGGTGCGTTCGAGCTGCACTCCGCCCTCGACCTGCCGCTGCTGCGGGACTGGATCCGGCCCGACCACGACCTGTGGACGCCGAAGGAGCTGCGCGACCTCACCACGCTGGCCATCACCGAGCTGACCGGCTCGCTGCTGGACCTCGTCGAGGTGCACGACGAGGAACGCTGGTGGGCGCGGCTCGGCCTCACCGCGGGCGTCGAGCTGTGGCTGCTGTCCTGGGCGCCCGGCCAGGGAACCCACCCGCACGACCACGGCGGCGCCTCCGGCTCGTTCGCCGTGCTGTTCGGCGAAGTCCGCGAGGACTACCGCTACCCGTCCGGCCCGATCCGCACCGCGCAGCACGGCACCGGCGCCTCCATCGGCTTCGGCGCGGGCCGCGCCCACCAGGTGCGCAACACCGGTTCGGTGAACGCGGCCAGCGTGCACGCCTACTCGCCGCCGCTGCTGCCGGTGCGGCACTACGCCGACCTGGCCGACGTGCCGCCCGTCGCGCCGCAGCCGGCGGGCCCGATCCGGAAGGCAACCCGATGAGCGAGGTCACCGTGCCCCAGCAACGCGTCCACCCGGAGGACACCCCCGGATTCGGCCCGTACGGCATCGACCACCTGCTCGGCGACGCCCGCGACGAACTCGACCGGGTCGACCCGCAGCGGGCGGCGGAGCTCCAGCGCGACGGCGCCCTGCTGATCGACATCCGCCCGCAGGCGAACCGGCTCTCCGAAGGCGAGAT
Source organism: Saccharopolyspora sp. 6M (assembly GCF_020176775.1). Taxonomy (NCBI): domain Bacteria; kingdom Bacillati; phylum Actinomycetota; class Actinomycetes; order Pseudonocardiales; family Pseudonocardiaceae; genus Saccharopolyspora; species Saccharopolyspora sp. 6M. The sequence goes on along the minus strand of NZ_JAIUJZ010000030.1, from coordinate 39,218 downwards.
CCCCGGCGCCCTGACCGTGGAGCGGATCGTCCTGGAGTGGCGGCTGGACCCGTCCAGCCCGCACCGGCTCGACGGCCTGCGCGTCGACCAGCCGGTCATCCTGGTCTGCAACGAGGGCTACGCGTCCAGCCTCGCCGCCGCGCAGGCCCGCGACCTCGGCCTCGGCCGGGCGACCGACCTGGTCGGCGGGTTCCGGGCGTGGGCCGCGGCCGGGCTGCCCGTCGTCGAAGGCGGCCACGCCCCCGTCGGCTGAGCACCCAGGTGAACGGACCGTTCGTCCGATCCGGTTGGACCAACGGTCCGTTCCCGCGCGTCCACCGCCCCCTCGGGTCGGCCCCGGCGCAAGCCCGTGGTGCGGGACCGGAAGAATGAGCACCGGAGGGGACCCGCCGGTGATCGCAGGCGGTCCGAACGCGCCCGGAACCGTGCGCAGAGCGGCCGGAAACGGCTGGGAGGTGGACGTGGACGACCTGGTCATCCGGATGGACGGTGTCGGAGTCCGGCGCGGCGGGAACGCGCTGCTGTCCGACGTGAACTGGTCGGTGGAGATCGACGAGCGCTGGGTGGTGCTCGGCCCGAACGGCGCGGGCAAGACCACGCTGCTCAAGCTGGCCGCCGCCGAACTGCACCCGTCGGACGGCACCGTGGACGTGCTCGGCGAACGCATGGGCCGCGTCAACGTCTTCGAGCTGCGCCCGCGCATCGGCCTGACCTCGGCGGCGCTCGGCTCCCGCGTGCCCGGGGACGAACTCGTGCGCGACGTGGTCGTCAGCGCCGGGTACTCGGTACTCGGGCGGTGGCGCGAGGAGTACGACGACATGGACACCGACCGGGCCGGGGAGCTGCTGGAGCTGCTCGGCGTGGCGCACCTGGCGGACCGCTCCTTCGGCACGCTGTCCGAAGGGGAGCGCAAGCGCACCCTGATCTCCCGCGCGCTGATGACCGACCCGGAGCTGCTGCTGCTGGACGAACCGGCCGCCGGGCTGGACCTCGGCGGCCGCGAGGACCTGGTGGCACGGCTGTCCGCGCTCGCCCTCGACCCGGACGCGCCGGCATCGGTGCTGGTCACCCACCACGTCGAGGAGATCCCGCCCGGGTTCACCCACGGGCTGCTGCTGCGCGACGGCGCGATCGTCGCGCAGGGACTGCTGGACGACGTGCTCACCGAGGACAACCTGTCGAAGACCTTCGACCAGGACCTGGAGCTGCAGCGCAGCGGCGACCGCTTCTTCGCCCGCAGGCGCGCCTGACCGCACCCGCGAACCGGGCCCCGCTCCCCAGCCGGAGCGGGGCCCGTCGCGTCCCGGACCCGACGTGAGATCAGCGCCACTGACGGTGCCCGCCGCTCGGGATAGCCTGCGGGCAAGCAGCGGTTTCGACGAGGAGGTTGCGGCGTGGGCGAGTTCGTCAGGCTCGAAGTGGAAGGCGCCATCGGCACGATCCGGCTGGACCGGCCGCCGATGAACGCGCTGAACCAGCAGATCGAGCAGGAGCTGAAGGCCGTGGCCGCCGAGGCCGCCGCGCACCCCGACGTGCGCGCGGTGATCGTCTACGGCGGCGAGAAGGTCCTCGCCGCGGGCGCCGACATCAAGGAGATGGCCGGCATGTCCTACGCGGACATGGCGGGCAAGGAAGCCGACGGGCTGTCCGCGGCGATGAGCGCCGTCGCCGCCATCCCGAAGCCGACCGTCGCCGCCATCACCGGCTACGCCCTCGGCGGCGGGTTCGAGCTGGCGCTGAGCTGCGACCGCCGCATCGCCGGAGAGGGCGCGAAGGTCGGCCAGCCGGAGATCCTGCTCGGCGTCATCCCCGGCGCGGGCGGCACCCAGCGGCTCGCCCGCCTCGTCGGCCCCAGCAAGGCGAAGGACATCATCTTCTCCGGCCGGTTCGTGAAGGCCCCCGAGGCGCTGGAACTCGGCCTCGTCGACGAGGTCGTCCCCGGTGACGAGGTGTACGCGGCCGCGCGGAAGTGGGCCGAGCAGTTCGCGAACGGACCGGTGCACGCGCTCGCCGCCGCGAAGGCCGCCATCGACGGCGGACTCGACGTGGACCTGGCCAGCGGGCTGAAGCTGGAGACGCAGATCTTCGCCGGGCTGTTCGCCACCGAGGACCAGAAGATCGGCATGCGCTCGTTCGTCGAGAACGGGCCCGGCAAGGCCGAGTTCACCGGCCGCTGACCGGCACTCCCGCGGACGCCCCGCTCGCCCTCCCCGGCGGGCGGGGCGTTCGCGCGGACTAGAGTGCTGCGCGTCCGAGCAGCGCGTGGCAGGGAGACCCGGAGTGGCGTACGCCTTCGACCTGGACGACGTGGCGTTCCTGCGCTCCCCCGCCGGGACCGAGGCCGTCGCCGCGCTGTCCGGGCGGCCGCTGACCGCGGACACCCGCCTCGCCGACGTCGCCGCCGCCCGCGCCACCGCGGGCCCGCGGTTCGCCGCCGCCGCGCTGGAGACCGCGGTGCTGCGCGGCAAGGCCGCGGCGAAGCTCGACGGCACCGCGGACTGGTTGTTCACCGGCGACGCGCTGCAGCAGGCCACCGCGGCCGCCGTCGCCCGGCACCGCGCGCGCCGCCTCGCCGGGCGGGACGTGCACGACGTGACCTGCTCGATCGGCGCCGATCTCCGGGAGATCGCCCGCGTCGCCCGGCGCTGCCTCGGCTCGGACCTCGACGAGGTGCGGCTCGCCATGGCCCGGCACAACCTCGCCGCCGACGGCGCCACCGCCGCGTTCGCCCGCGCCGACGCGCTGCGGCCCACCAGCACCGGCACCGCGATCACCGCGGACCCGGCGCGCCGCGACGGCAGCGGGCGCCGCCGCTGGAACCCCGCCGACCTGGTACCGCCGCTCGACGAGCTCCTCGACGTCTACACCGGACGCGACCTCGTCGTGAAGTGCGCGCCCGGCCTGGACTTCGACGCCATCCCCGCGCACGCCGAAGTGGAGGTCGTGTCGCTGGCCGGGCAGGTGCGGGAGGCCGCGGTGTGGCTCGGCGGGCTCGCCGACCCCGAAGTGCGCCGCCGCGCCACGGTGCTGCGCGCCGACGGCACCCGCGACGAGCTCACCGACCGCGAACCCGACGACTGCCCCACCCGCGACGCCGGGCAGTGGCTGGTCGACCCGGACGGAGCGGTGGTGCGCGCCGGGCTGGTGCGGCACTACGCGGCGCGGCACGGGCTGGGGCAGCTCGACCCGCGCATCGCCTACCTCACCGGCGACGCGCCGCCGCCCGGCATCCGCGCCTTCCGGGTCCTCGACCACGGCAAGTACTCCGAGAAGGCGCTGCGGGCGCTGCTGCGCGCGCACGACGTGGGGCGGCTGGAGATCATGACCCGCGGGGTGGACGTCGACCCGGACGCGCTGCGGCGCAGGCTCAAACCGCGCGGCGCCGGCGAAGCCACCGCGGTCCTCACCCGCGTCGGCAGCACCCCGCGCGCCTACCTGTGCCGGGCCGAACGCACCTGATCACTGCCCGACGATGGTGACCTGGCGGGTCTCGTGCGGGCCGTCCCAGGTGCGCGGCAACGGCGTCGTGACCTCCGGCGCGACGACGTCCACGATCGCGTCCAGCGCGGCCTCCGCCTTGCCGACCCACAGGTGCTTGGTGTCGCCGAAGCCGTGCACCCGGGCCTGCGGGATCGCCGCGAACCGTTCCCGCGCCTCCGCCGGGCGCAGGTAGTCGTCGAACTCCGGAACCAGCGCGTGCACCGGCTTCCCGGACTCGCCCCAGGCCCGCAGGTGCTCCTCGGTGCTCCAGCGCAGCGGCGGCGAGATCAGCACCGCGCCGCGCACCAGCGGATCCAGCCCGTGCACCAAGGTCAGGTCGGTGCCGAACGACCAACCGACCAGCCACACGTTCGGCAGGTCGTGGAACTCGGCGTACTCCAGGGCGGCGGCCACGTCGAACCGCTCCGCGCCGCCCGAGTCGAACTCGCCCTCGCTGCGCCCCGCCTCGCTGGCCGTACCGCGCGTGTTGAACCGCAGCACCGCCAGATCGGCGAGCGCGGGCAGCCGGAACGCGGCCTTGCGGAACAGGTGCGAATCCATCATGCCGCCGTGCGTCGGCAGCGGGTGCAGGCACACCAGGGTGGCCCGCGGCGCGCCGGTCTCCGGCAGCGACAGCTCACCGATCAACCGCAGCTCGTCCGCGGTGTGCAGGGTGATCTGCTCCCGCTTCGCGGGCAGCACGGTGTTGGCGCGGATCTCGGTGCTCATCCCCGCGATCCTCCCACGCGAGCACGCACCGATCGTTGTGAGCTTCCCGGCAACCGGGCCCGCCAGTACCGGCCGCAGCGGTGCGGTCGCCGAGGCACCGCCCCGCGCGAACCGGCTCAGGACCACCGGCGCGTCGGGCCGCGCCGGGCGCGGGCCTGCCAGCAGGAGCTGTGCCAATGCCTCCGGTCCGCCACGTCCCCCTGCTCGTCGGCGGGCCACGCCACCACGTGCCCGACACCGGGCCGCACCTCGTGGTCGCAGCCCGGGCAGCGGTAGGTCTTGGTGGCCTGCGCGGCGGGCACCGTGCGCACCACCCACTCGCCGTCGGGACCCTCTTCGACCCTGGACCAGCCGAAACCGGCGCCCAACGGGCGCGGGGACTTCCCCGGCTGGCCTCCGGCGGGACGTTGTTGGCGGTTGCGGCGCGGCACGCCCCACACCGTAACCGCCCGCGCCGCCGCCCCTAGCGCGGTGGCAGCCCGGGCCAGGCGCGCTCCGCGAGGCCCCTCGCGAACTCGCACGCGTCCAGGCCGGTCCCGTCCGGGTAGGCGACGACGAGCATCGCCACCTCCACCTGGCCGTCGCCGGCCGGGCCGAACGGCAGGTGCCCGGTCTCCGCCGAGCACAGCGGGGTCGCCGGATCACCACCGACGACGCTGGTCACGGTGCGCCGGCCCGCGATCTGCTCCTCGACCGCCGTGCCGTGCAGCACCGCAGGCGGGTCACCGGCCGTGTGCACCAGCCGGACCCGCGGCGCGGACGCGTCGTCCGGCCCCCACTGGCACTGGTGGCCGCCCGGCGCGGCCACCGGCTCGGCGTTCTCCAGGCCCGGGACCTGCCGCACCACGTCGGTGGACAGCACCCGGCACGGATCCAGCACGGCCAGCGAGTTCGCGGGGAAGTTCCGGTGCGACACCCGGTGTTCCCGGATAGCGGCGGCGACCTGTTCGGCACCCGCCTGCGCCATCCCGCACAGCTCGACACCCGGACCACCGGCCAGCTGGTCGGCGCTCACCAGCACCGACCGGTCGCCGAGCAGCACCCGCCGGGTGCAGTGGCCCGGCAGCGGCGCCTCCTGCGCGATGCGCGGCTCGGCCTCGCCCACCACCGGATCCGACTGGCCGGGGTCTTCCGGCGCGAGTTCGCCGACCTTCACCTGCGCGAGGGCACCGCCGTCCGCGCGCACCCGCAGCAGGCAGTAGTCCAACGAGACGGTGCCCGCGTCGCGCACCTCGCCGAAGCGCGCCAGCGCGGCATCGTCGACCAGCGAACACGGGTCGACCGTGCGGGGATCGCCGAGGGCCGCCGCCCGATCGGCGGACTCGCGGTCCGGCGCGGGTTCGGGGAGCTGCTGCGCGACACCGCTGCACCCTGCGGCCAACAGCAGCGATAGCAGCAGCACCGGCAGGCCTCGGAAGCGGGGGCGCGACGGCATCGACTCACCCTAACCGCCCGGCGACCCGCTCCCGCGACGATGGGGGCGGGCCGCGCGGAACTCCCGGTCGCCGCGCCTCGACTCGTCGCACGGTCCCCGGACGGCAGGACGTCCGCGGCCGTCCGGTGGACCGCTTTCCGGGCGCGGGCGCGGATTTCCGGCCCGAGCTGCGAGGTCCCGGGCGGCGGTCCTCCGGGCGAAGCTGCCGATCCCCGAGCCGGGCGGGGCCGTGATCTCCCGGGCAGGCCCGGTCACTCGCCGAAGTTGCCCTCCACCAACTCCAGCACGCGCCGCACCGCCTCCCCGGCGTCGGCGCCGCTGGCGACGAGGGTCACCCGGTCGCCCTTGCGGGCACCGAGCCCCATCAGCCCCAGCACGCTCGCCGCATCGGCCTCCGCGTCGCCGAGCCGCACCCGCACGTCCGCCTGCAACCCGGCGAGGCTGCGGGCCAGCAACGCCGCCGGGCGGGCGTGCAACCCGACCTCGTTGCGCAGCTCCAGCTCCTCGGTGATCGTCTCCCCGGCCGGAGCGGCCTGCTCGATGTCCGACCCGACCCCGGCGGCGACCGCGGCGCGCGCCACCGCGTCCAGGTCCTTGCCGCCCTGCGCCTCCACGGCCGCGGCCACCGCGCCCTCCACCAACGGGGCGTCCGCGACGATGGCCCGCGTCGGGTCGCCCAGCGTCTCCACCGCCAGCTCCGCCGTCATCTGCGCGCTGCCCAGGTCGTAGAGCAGCACCACCCCGGAACCCGAGTCGGCGTCCGAGAGCGCCGCGGACACCTTGTCGAAGTCGGTGCCGAGAGCACCCCCGGCCAACCCGCCCGCGGGCAGCACCACCACGTCCGGCGCCATCTGCGCGGCCAGCTCCGCCACCCCCGCGGCGAGCCGCTCGCTGTGCGACACGACGACCAGTCCGACACCCATCACGACCTCGATTCGGCGAACGCGGACAACAGCAGCGCGGTCGAACGGGCGCCCGGGTCGACGTGCCCCGCGCTGCGCTCCCCCAGGTAGGACGCCCGGCCCTTGCGGGCGACGAGCGGTTCGGTGGACTCCGCACCCGTGCGCGCGGCGGCCGCGGCCACCGCCAGCACCCGGTCCGGGCCCGCGCCCTCCGCGGCGGCGGCCGTCGCCGCGTCCACCGCCGGGACCAGCGCGTCCACCATCGTCTTGTCCCCCGGCTCGGCCCTGCCGCGGGCCACCACGCCCTCCAACCCGGACTGCAGGGCCGCCGCGACCGCCATGCCGTCCAGCTCGGTCGCGTCCCCCACCGCGGACGCCGCCCGCAGGAACGCCGTGCCGTACAGCGGACCGGACGCCCCGCCGACCGTGGAGATCAACGTGGTGGCGACCTGCTTGAGCACCGCGCCCGGCGTCTCCGGCGCCGCCGTGTCCAGCTTCGAAGCGACCGCGCGGAACCCGCGGTCCATGTTCTCGCCGTGGTCCGCGTCGCCGATCACCCGGTCCAGCTCCACCAGCTCGTCCCGGTGATCGCCCACCACCGCCGCGCCCGCCCGCAGCGCGGCGATCACGTCCTGTGCCGTGCAACCCATCAGTTCACCCGTCCTCGTCACCAGTGCAGTGCGGCCGTGCGCACCGGGTCGTCCCACAGCTCGGTGAGCTCGTCGTCCAGCTTCAGCAACGTCAGGCTCATGCCCTGCATGTCCAGGCTCGTCGTGTACGGGCCGACCAGCCTGCGGCGCACCCGCACGCCCCGCTCCGCCAACAGCCGCTCCGCGACGCCGTGCGCCAGGTACAGCTCGATCAGCGGCGTCGCGCCCATCGAATTCGTGAACAGCAGGACCTCGTCGCCCGCCTCGAACGGCAGGTCCGCCAAGATCGGCTCCAGCAGCCTCGCGACCAGGCCGTCCGCGTCCTCCATCGGGATGCGTTCCCGGCCAGGCTCCCCGTGGATGCCGATGCCGATCTCCACCTCGTCGTCGCCGAGCGTGAAGCTCGGGGAGCCCGCGTGCGGAACGGTCGGCCCGGTCAGCGCCACGCCCATCGACCGCACCCAGCCCACCACGCGCCGGGCGATCGCCTCGCAACCCGCCAGGTCCACGCCGCGCTCCACCGCCGCGCCGACGATCTTCTCCACCAGGACGGTGCCGCCCACGCCGCGGCGGCCCGCGGTGTGCGTGGAGTCCTTCACCGCCACGTCGTCGTCGACGATCACCGCGCGGACGTCGGTGCCCTCCAGGCCCGCCAGCTCCGCCGCCGTCTCGAAGTTCAGCACGTCACCCGTGTAGTTCTTCACCAGCAGCAGCGCACCCGCGCCCGCCTCGGTCTCGGCGATCGCCGCCTGCACCGCGTCCGGCGTCGGCGAGGTGAACACCGCGCCCGGCACCGCCGCCGTGAGCATGCCCCGCCCCACGAAACCGCCGTGCAGCGGCTCGTGGCCCGAACCGCCACCCGAGATCAACGCCACCCGGCCCGCCAGCGGCGCGTCGGCGCGCACGATCAACGCCGGATCGGTGCGCACCCGCAGCAGCTCCGGGTGCGCGGCGGCCATGCCGCGCAGCGCGTCGCCGACCACCGCGGCCGGATCGTTGATGATCTTCTTCACCGTTGCTCTCCTCGCCGCCGGATCGCGACCGCGGCGCCGCCTGCTCGACGACCGGTCTCGCTGGAACGTTCGGGCGCACCGACCACACGCGCCCGGAGCGACCGCCTCCGCACAATCCTCACCCCCACCGGGGCCGCGCGGCACCTCTCGGCCCGCCGCGACGCGCATTCGATCACTCCGAGCGGGCAGGTTACGCGGCGCGACGCACCAGCACACCGAGCACCGCCGGTGCGAGGAAGGGAACCTTCCTGTCACGGGTGCGAGGAAGGGAACCTTTCTGTCACCAGCACGGCCAAGGGAACCTTCCTGTCACCGGCGCGAGGAAGGGAACCTTCCGGTCACCGCACGCGGGGCGCGGTGACCGGAAGGCCCTCGTGCTCAGCCCGTCAGCGCCCGCGGGTGAGGCGGATCAGCCGAACGACCGCGCGCACCGTGCCCTTCGAGCGGGCGAAGCTCATCGGGTTCAGCGGGATGCGGAACTTGGTGCGGGTCATCGACTGCGGGCGGGCGAACTCGCGCAGCCCGTCCTCGCCGTGGATGCGCCCGAACCCGGAGTCGCCGACGCCGCCGAAGGGCAGCGCGGGAACCGCGGCGAACGCGATGACCGAGTTGACCGCGACCATCCCGGCCCGCAGCTTCCGCCCCAGCTCCACCCCGCGGGACCGCGAGAACACGGTGCCGCCGAGGCCGTAGTTCCCCTGGTTGGCGCGCTCCACGCCTTCGTCCGCGTCGCGCACGCGTTCCACGACGAGGGTCGGGCCGAAGGTCTCGTCGACCGCCGCCGCCGAGCCGGCCGGGACGTCGACGAGCACCACCGGTTCCACGAACGGGGGCCGCACCGAGTCCTTGCCACCGACGACGGCCCGCGCGCCCCCGTCGAGTGCTTCGTCGACGTGCCTGCGGATGACCTCGACCTGGGAGGGCATGGTGATCGGCCCCAGGTCGGCACCCGGCTCACCGCCGGGCCGCAGCTTCTTGGCGCGTTCGGCGACGAGTTCGAGGAACCGGTCCGCGACGGCCTCCACCACGAACACCCGCTCCACGCCGATGCAGGTCTGCCCGGCGTTGGACATGCCGCCCCAGACGGCGGCTTCCGCGGCGGCCTTGAGGTCGGCGTCGGAGTCGACGATGAGCGCGTCCTTGCCACCGCACTCGACCAGCACCGGGGTCAACGTCTCCGAGCAGGCCGCCATCACGCGCTTGCCGGTGGCCGTGGAGCCGGTGAACGCCACCTTGTCGACGCCCGACGCGCACAGCGCGGCACCGGTCTCGCCGAATCCGGTGGTGAGGGCCAGCACGGGGTGCTCCGGTACGACCTCGGCGAAGCTGTCCACCAACCAGCGACCGACGCCGGGGGTGAGTTCGCTGGGCTTGAACACCACCGAGTTGCCCGCCGCGAGCGCGTAGGCGATCGATCCCATCGGAGTGAACGCCGGGTAGTTCCACGGGCCGATCACGCCGACGACCCCGAACGGCACGTACTCGACGGTGGCGGCCTGGTTGGCCATCAGCACGCCGGACCCCACCTTGCGCCTGCGCAGCACCTTCTCGGCCTTGTTCGCCGCCCAGTGCAGGTGGTCGATCACCAGGACCAGTTCGAGCCGGGCGTCGTCGAGCGGTTTGCCGGTCTCCGAACAGATCACCCCGGCCAGCTCGTCGATGCCGCGCACCAGCAGGGCGCGCCACTGGTCCAGTCGTTTCTTGCGCTCCGCGAAGCCGAGCTCCGCCCACCACCGCCCGGCGACCCGGGCGGATTCGACGATCTCGTTGACCTCGGTGGCGTCGTGCAGCGGGTACCGGCCCACGACTTCGCCGGTACGCGGGTCGAGCGAGTCGAACGTGGTCTGCGCTGAGCTCGCTGCGGCCATCGGCTCGGCCTCGCCGCTGGCGGTCCGGGTCATGTGCTGCCTCCCACCGTGTCAATGGTCGTTGTGAATCGGCAGCCTACGGAAATCCCGCGCTCAGCGGCAGGTTCTGCGAACTAATGCCGGGTTCGCATGTGAACGGCGCGAAGTCCTCGCCCGCCCGCGCGGCCGCGGCAGCGGGCTCCCGGGTTCGCGGCGCACCGCCGTCGGACCGCACCTCGGTCGGCGCGGCGGCGGTCGCGCGTCCCGGGCCCGGACGTGCGAACGCGGCGCCGCCGACCAGGCCGAAGCCGTGGTCGACGACGCCGCGCGGACGGGCCGTTCCGCCCGGTGACCGGGCGGGAAGGTCCCGGTCAGTGTTCGGTCGCGGTGTCCTCGGAGACGTCCGCGGGCACCACGATGGGCCGCAACCGGACCCACAGGGCGAACAGGACGGCGAAGACGAGCATGCCGACGCCGCTCCACAGGTTGATGTTCATGCCCGCGGCCTTCGCCACGTCCTCGGAGCTCGCGGTGGCCCCGAGCACGGTGAGCACCAAGCCGTACAGGAAGAACAGCACGGCGATGATCAGCCGGATGTCGAAGGCGCCCGCGGTGCGCTTGCTTGTCTCAGTAGCCATGGGGTTCCTCCGGTCAGCCGAAGACGATGTTGAGCACGATGGTGATCACCAGGACGATGCCCGCCATCAAGCCGGGCTTGCGGTACCAGCCCGCGTCCTCACCCGAGTTCGAGGCCTGGAGCTTGGTCCGCGGCGTGAGCGAGTACACCAGACCGACCAGCTCGGCTTCGGGCTTCGGCCGGGTCACCACGCTCACCAGCACGCTGACCACGATGTCGACGACGAACGCGGCACCGGCACCGACGAAGCTGGCGCCCTGGCCCGGCAGGTCCAGCACCCCGGCCTCGGAGAGGCCGAACACCGCGACCGCGGAGACGGTACCCAGCACCAGGCCGAGCCAGCCCGCGGTCGGGGTCATCCGCTTCCAGAACATGCCCAGGATGAACGTGGCGAACAGCGGCGCGTTGAAGAACGAGAACAGCTGCTGCAGGTAGTCCATCAGGTTGGAGTAACCGGAGGCGATGAACGCGGTGCCGACGGCGATCACGGTGGCACCGACGGTGACCCAGCGACCCATCTTCAGGTAGTACTGGTCCGGCCGGTCCTTGGCGATGTACGCCTGCCAGATGTCGTAGGTGAAGACCGTGTTGAACGAGCTCAGGTTCGCCGCCATGCCGGCCATGAACGAGGCGAGCAGACCGGCCAGCGCCACGCCGAGGATGCCGTTGGGCAGCAGGTCGCGCATCAGCAGCAGGATCGCGTCGTTGTAGTCCACGCTGCCGGTCTCGGTCGCCTTGTAGGCGACGAGTTCCTGCACCGCGACGCCGGCGATCATGCCGGGGATGATGACGATGAACGGGATCAGCAGCTTGGGGAAGGCACCGATGATCGGGGTGCGCTGGGCCGCGGACATGCTCTTGGAGGCCATGGCGCGCTGCACCTCGACGAAGTTCGTCGTCCAGTAGCCGAAGGCCAGCACGAAGCCGAGGCCGAACACGATGCCCAGCACGCTCAGGAAGCTGTTGGTGAAGCCGGTGAGCTCGGTGCCCGGCCACGCCGAGAGCTGCTCGGGCCCGCCCGGGCTGGCGCTGATCTTCTCGACCAGGCCGTCCCAGCCGCCGACCTTGTGCAGGCCGACCAGCGTCAGCGGCAGCAGTGCCGCGACGATCACGAAGAACTGCAGCACCTCGTTGTAGATCGCCGCCGACAGCCCGCCGAGCGCGGTGTAGGTGAGCACGATCGCGGCGGCCACCAGCACGGAGACCCACAGCGGCCAGCCCAGCAGCACGTTCACGATGCTCGCCAGCAGGTACAGGTTGACGCCCGCGATGAGCACCTGGGCGACGGCGAAGCTGATGCCGTTGACCAGGTGGGCGGGCTTGCCGAACCGGCGCAGCATGAACTCGGGAACGCTGCGGACCTTCGAGCCGTAGTAGAACGGCATCATCACGATGCCGAGGAACAGCATCGCCGGGACCGCACCGACCCAGAAGTAGTGCATGGTCGGCATGCCGTACTCGGCGCCGTTCGCCGACATGCCGATGATCTCGATCGCGCCCAGGTTGGCGGCGATGAAGGCCAACCCCGTCACCCACGCCGGCAGCGCGCGCCCGGACAGGAAGAAGTCCAAGCTCGTGGAGACCGAGCGCCGGGCGAGATAGCCGATTCCGAGCACGAACGCGAAGTACAGCGCGAGCAGCACGTAGTCGACCGCACTGGCATCGAGCCGCAACTCTTCTTGGGCTAGCACGTCCACGGCTACCCCACCTCCAGACCCAACAAAGTCCAACGATAATCACCACCCGATCGGCGGCAGACGGACACTACCGCACAGTGGGACCACTCACACTGGACCGATACCAATTCGTTGAGCGTCACCTTTCGGAGGTATCGACACTCCCCCGAGCAGCGGAAACATCACGGACAGTCAGCCGCAGCAGCGGCACCGGAAACCCACCACGAACCGACGCCGAACCAACGCGGACGGTGAATCCACCACGCCGCACCGGACCAGTCCACAGGAGAAAACGGAAATCAACCCGAGCCGCCGGAGGCGCACCGAGCCGGTTCGCGCACCGGCGGAGCGCCGGGGCGGGCGGTGCGCGCAGGTGGGCCGCCGAACCCGGCCGGCCACGCCGAACACCGGCCGTCGACACGGCCGGCAGGACGAGGAGCAGGAGCGGAGGCGCGGAGCACTGGGCTGATCATGCCTCCAGTGTTCCGCGCCCCACCACGGAAATCATCACTCAGCGGAGTGAACACACGTTCGAAAGCCGGGTTTCACCCGGTGGCGGATCAGAACAGCCGGAACTCGTCCGGCTCGATCCCGCGCAGCTGGTCGTAGTCCAAGGTCACGCACCGGATGCCGCGGTCCTCGGCCAGCGTCCGCGCCTGCGGCTTGATCTGCTGCGCGGCGAACACGCCCGTCACCGGGGACAGCAGCGGATCCCGGTTCAACAGCTCCAGGTAGCGGGTCAGCTGCTCCACCCCGTCGATCTCGCCGCGGCGCTTGATCTCGACCGCGACGCTGGAACCGTCCGAATCCCGGCACATCAGGTCCACCGGACCGATCGCCGTCGGGAACTCGCGGCGCACCAGCGACCACCCGTCGCCGAGCGTCGTGACGTGCTCGGCCAGCAGTTGCTGCAGGTGCGCCTCGACGCCGTCCTTGACCAGGCCCGGTTCCGGGCCGAGCTCGTGCTTGGAGTCGTGCAGCACCTCTTCGAGGCTGATCACCAGCTTCTCGCCGGCCTTGTTCTGCACCGTCCACACGCCGGGATCCTCGATGAGCCAGCACGGCGGGCTCATCCAGTTCAACGGCTTGTAGGCGCGGTCGTCGGAGTGCACCGAGACCGAACCGTCCGCCTTCACCAGCAGCAGGCGCTGCGCCATGGGCAGGTGCGCGGTGAGGCGGCCGACGTAATCGACCTTGCAGCGAGCGATGACAAGACGCACCCGGCACAGGGTACGGGCGACGATCACGATGTCGAGCACCCATGCCGGTTCAGGGCAGGCGAACCTTCGAAAGATCACCAGTCGCACCGGGTCTACCGTGCGTTCCCGTGTCGTACGCCCAGCTGTTCACCCGAGTCAAACCGGTCGAGCGCCTCGCCGACGACGGCTCGCACACCGCGCTGCACCGCACGCTCGGACTCGTGCCGCTCATCGCGCTGTCCGTCGGCGCGACCCTCGGCACCGGCATCTTCGTCGTGCTCGCCGAAGCCGCGCCCGCCGCGGGCCCGGCCGTCGTCGTGTCGTTCGTGCTGGCCGGTCTCGCCGCGCTCTGCTCCGCGCTGTCCTACGCCGAACTGGCGGGCAGCGTGCCCGTCTCCGGATCGGCCTACTCCTACGCCTACGCCACGCTCGGTGAACTCGTCGCCTGGATCTGCGGCTGGTGCCTGCTGCTGGAGTACGGCGTCTCGGTGGCCGCGGTCGCCGTCGGCTGGGGCGGCTACCTCAACGAGTTCCTGCGCGGCACCATCGGGCTCACCCTGCCCGACGCGCTGTCCGCGCCGCCCGGTGAAGGCGGCGTGGTCAACGTGCCCGCCGTCATCGTGGTGCTGCTGGCCACCGCCGTGCTGATGATGGGCGTGCGGGAGAGCGCCGCCGTCACCACCGCCACCACGCTGCTGAAGATCGGCGTGCTGGTGTTCTTCGTCTGCGTGGCGCTGACCGCGTTCCGCTCGGACAACCTCACCCCGTTCGCGCCCGCCGGCATCGCCGGGATCTCCGCCGGGGCGTCCGCGGTGTTCTTCTCGTTCATCGGCTTCGACGCCGCCTCCACCGCGGGCGAGGAAGCGCGCAATCCGAAGCGGGACCTGCCGCGGGCCATCATGATCTCGCTCGCGATCGTCACCCTCGTCTACGTCGTGGTCGCGTTCGCCGCCGTCGGCGCCGTCGGCACCGACGTGCTCGGCGGGTCGGACGCCTCGCTGGCCACCGCGCTGGAGATCGTCACCGGCCAGGGCTGGCCCGCGGTGCTGCTCGCCTTCGGCGCCGTCGTCGCCATCGCCTCCGTGGTGCTCACCGTGCTGTACGGGCAGACGCGGATCCTGGTGTCGATGTCCCGGGACGGGTTGATGCCCGCCAAGCTGTCCGCGGTCAACCGCCGGGCCGTGCCCGCGCACAACACCATGATCGTCGGGCTGCTGGTGGCCGCCCTCGCCGCCGTGGTGCCGCTGAGCAGCCTCGCCGACGCCACCAGCATCGGGACGCTCGTCGCGTTCGGCGTCGTCAACATCGGCGTCATCGTGCTGCGCCGGCGCAAACCCGACCTGGAGCGGTCCTTCCGCACCCCGCTGATGCCGTGGGTGCCGCTGCTCGGGGTCGCGCTGTGCGCCTACCTGATCCTCGGATTGGACCGGGTGACCTGGCTCGTCTTCGCGATCTGGATGGTGGCGGGGCTCGCCGTGTACCTCGGGTACGGGCTGCGGCGGTCCAAGCTCAACTGAGCCCGGGTCGACGGGAAGGGAACCTTCCGCGCAGCCATGACCGGAAGGTTCCCTTCCGCACACCGCGCGACCGGCGCGCGGCGGGGCGGTGGACGATGGTCGGATGCGCATGACGAGCAGCCGCGAGGTGTACGCCAACGCGTGGATGACCGTCCGGGAGGACGGCATCCGCCGCCCCGACGGGTCCGACGGCATCTACGGCGTGGTGGACAAACCGGACTACGCGTTGATCATCCCGCTGGACGGCGACCGGATTCACCTGGTCGAGCAGTTCCGCTACCCGCTCGGGCAACGCCGCTGGGAGTTCCCGCAGGGCACCGCGCCCGACCGCGCCGAAGTCGAGACCGCCGAACTCGCCGCCCGCGAACTGCGCGAGGAAACGGGCCTGCGCGCCGAGCGGCTCACCGAGCTGGGACGCCTGGACGTGGCGCCGGGCATGTCCAGCCAGCGCGGTCGCGCATACCTGGCGACCGGGCTCACCGCGGGCGAGCACGAACGGGAACCGGAGGAGCAGGACATGCGGGCGGCGTGGTTCGAACGCGCCGAGTTCGAGCGGATGATCCGCGGCGGCGCGGTCACCGACGCCCAATCCGTGGCCGCCTACCAACTGCTCTGCTTGCACGAACGGGGGGTTTGACCGGTATCGCACCGGTCCCGGTCACGCGCGGCTGTGGCGCCCGTCGCGGGCGCCCGGAATCACGTGACGGAACCCGCCCCGGCTCATTATCCTGCGCTGGTGCCAGCTCAACTCGTGCCCTTCGTGCTGTTCGTGATCGTGGTGACCCTCGCCCCCGGGCCGGACATGGCGCTCGGGCTGCGCAACAGCATCCGCGGCGGCTCGACCGGGATGTGGTGGACCGGGCTCGGCTGCTGCGCCGGCCTGCTGGTGCACGCGGCGATCTCGGTGGCGGGGCTCTCCGCGCTGCTGGCGGCCTCCGCCGTCGCCTACACGGCGCTCAAGCTCGGCGGCGCCGCCTACCTGGTGTGGCTCGGCGCGACGACGCTGTGGAAGAGCATCCGGAACCGGCACGAGGCGCCCGCGGCGGCGCTGCCGGAACCGCGGCCGGTCGCCGGGGGGCTGACGCGGCGCGCGGCGTTCCGGCAGGGCCTGGTGAGCAACGTGCTCAACCCGAAGATCATCCTGCTGTTCCTGACGCTGCTGCCGCAGTTCATCTCGCCCGGCGAACCGCGCGCGCTCACCTCGATGATCCTCACCGTGGCGTTCCTGGCCGTGGCGCTGGTGTACTGGCGGCTGGCGTCCTGGCTGGTCGGCGGCCTGCGCGAACTGCTCAGCCGCCGGAAGGTGAAGCTCGCGCTGGAACGCGCCACCGGCACCGTGATGATCGCCCTAGGCCTCCGGGTGGCCTTCGAGAGCGGCTGATGCAGACTCCACTTCGGCCACGTGGTGCTCGGGTGGCGGAACCTCAGCGGCGGCCGAACCGCGGAGCCGTCGGGAGCTGCTGAGCCGCGAGGAGTCCGGCCGCCGGTCGGTCAGTCCGTGACGCGCTCGATATAGGCGCCCAGGCTGCGCAGGTTCTCCACGAAGTTCGGATAACCCCGGTCGATGTGGAACACGTCCCACACCTCGGTCACGCCGTCCGCGCACAACCCGGCCAGCACCAGGCCGACCCCGGCGCGGATGTCCGACGCCCACACCGGGGCGCTGGAGAGCCGCTCCAACCCACGCACCACCGCGTGGTGCCCGTCGGTGCGCGCGTCCGCGCCCATCCGCACCAGTTCCTCGATGAACCGGAAGCGGGACTCGAACAGGTTCTCCGTGATCATCGACGTGCCGTCGGCCACCGCCGACAGCGCCAGCGCCATCGGCTGCAGGTCCGTCGCGAACCCCGGGTACGGCAGCGTCACGTAGTCCACGGCCAGCGGGCGGCGGTCCGCGACCACGCGGAACTCCTCATCGCCCACCACGACCTCGGCGCCCGCGCTGCGCAGCTTCTCCAGCACCAGGTTCACGTGGTGCGGGTCCACCCCGCGCACCTTGATGTCGCCCTGGGTGGCCACCGCGGCGAACGCCCAGGTGGCGCCGACGATGCGGTCGCCGATGACGCGGTGCTCCACCGCCTTCAGCGAGGTCACCCCGTGCACGGTGAGCGTCGAGGTGCCCGCGCCCTCGATCTTCGCGCCCATCTGCTGGAGCATCACGCACAGGTCGACGATCTCCGGCTCCCGCGCCGCGTTGTCGATCATCGTGGTGCCTTCGGCGAGGACCGCGGCCATCAGGATGTTCTCCGTGGCGCCCACGCTCGGGAAGTCCAGCCAGATCTGGGCGCCGCGCAGGTTCTCCGCCTCCGCCACCACCGCGCCGTGCTCGATGTGGCTGGTCGCGCCGAGCTGCCGCAGCCCGCTCTGGTGCATGTCCAGCGGACGCGAACCGATCGCGTCGCCGCCCGGCAACGTCACCACGGCCTTGCGGCACCGCGCCACCAGCGGGCCCAGCACGCACACCGAGGCGCGCAGCTTGCCCATCGACGGCGACACCGCCTCGTGGCTGATCTCCGCGGGCGTCGTGATGTACGCGGTGCGGCCCTCGATGGCGACCTCGCAGCCCAGGCTGCGCAGCACGTCGCCCATCAGCGGGACGTCCAGGATCTCCGGGCAGTTGGTGATCGTCGTCGTGCCCTCGGCCAGCAACGCGGCCGCCATCAGCTTCAGCACGCTGTTCTTCGCGCCGACCACATCGACTTCGCCGACGAGGCGCGCCCCGCCGTGCACGCGGAAGTGCTCACTCACGAACAGCAGGTTACGGGCCGGGCGCCGCCCCGTCCGTGGCGGGTGCGCCGGGCCGCGGCCGTGCGATGAAGGGAACCTTCCTGCCACCGGTGACCGGAAGGTTCCCTTCATCCCACGATCAACCGGCGCGCAGCACCTACCCTGGAAGGCATGGCCGTACACCTGACGAAGATCTACACCCGGACCGGCGACGCCGGCACCACGCGGCTCTCGGACAACTCGCAGATCAGCAAGACCGATCCGCGGCTGGTCGCCTACGCCGACGTGGACGAGACGAACTCGGTGCTGGGAGTGGCGCTGGCCACCGCGAGCTTCGACGCGGCGATCGTCGAGGTGCTGCGGACCGTGCAGAACGACCTGTTCGACGTGGGCGCCGACCTGTCCACCCCGGTGGTGCCGAACCCCGAGTTCCCGCCGCTGCGGGTCACCCAGGACTACATCGACCGGCTCGAAGGCTGGTGCGACGAGTACAACGCGCAGGTGCCGAAGCTGAACTCGTTCATCCTCCCCGGCGGCACCCCCGGCGGTGCGCTGCTGCACCAGGCCCGGTGCACGGCGCGGCGGGCGGAGCGCTCTGCGTGGGCATTGCTGGAGGTCGACGCCGAGCGCAGCAACGCGCTCGCCGCCAAGTACCTGAACCGGCTCTCCGACCTGCTGTTCATCCTCGCCCGCGTCGCCAACCCGGGCGGTGACGTGCTGTGGCGCCCGGGCGGCGGCGCCTGACCGGTCACAGCCGCTTGGCGAAGCACACCGAACCTGGATCGCCGCGGTACGGGCCGAACGCCGGGATGCCGGAGTAGCCCGCCGAGCGGTACAGCGCGATGGCCTCCGGCTGCCGGTTCCCGGTCTCCAGCAGGATCCGCTTGTGCCCGGCCGCCGCGGCCCGCTCCTCCAGCTCGGCCAGCAGCCGCCGCGCCAGGCCGCGGCCCCGCGCGCCGGGCGACACGTACATCCGCTTGAGCTCGACGTCGCCGTCCGCGAATTCCGACTCCGCCGGGTCGTACACCCGCCAGCCGCCGATGGCGACCGGTTCCGCCGCGAGGTAGCCGAGCAGGAACGTGCCGCGCGGGGCGCTGAACTGCCCGGAGTCGATCGGTGTCTCGTCCCGGCGCCCGTAGCGGCCCACGTACTCCTGCTGGACCTCCTCGATCAGCCGCTGCGCGTCGGGATGGTCGAACTCGGCGATCTCGATGTGCATGCGACCAGCTTAGGAGCGCTCAGCCCAGCACCTTCTCGAACCAGTGCCGGGCGTACTCGTTGTCGTTGTAGGCGGGGATCTCCGCGTAACCGGCCGAGCCGTACAGGGCGCGCGCGGCGTGCAGCTCGGCGGCGGTGTCCAGGCGCACCACTCCGCACCCCAGCTCCGCCGCGCTGCGCTCCAGCTCGGCCAGCAACGCCCGGCCCGCGCCGCGACCGCGCAGCACCGGGGAGATCCACATCCGCCGGATCTCCGCGATGCCGGGCTCCAGCACCCGCACCGCGCCGCAGCCCCGCACCGCGCCCGCCGCGTCCCGGACCAGCAGGAAGCGGCCGCGCGGCGGCGCGAAATCGCCCGGTTCCGGCGGGGCCGCCCGGCCCGGGTCGAACCCGGCGGGGAACACCTGCGCCAGCTCGGCGACGTACTGCTCCAGCGCGGCCGTGGCGTCCGCACCGGCGATCGATTCGGCGGTGATCGTGAACCGGCCGCTGTCCGGGGTCGCGTCCATCATGCGCCCAGTCTTTCCGAGCCGAAGCCTTCACCGCCAGTTACTCCGGCTTCCGATGGCTAAAGTGGAGCTTCATGGACCCGGTGAAGTTGCTGCTGCTGTTGGCGTTGCGCGAGGGCGGCAGCGTCACCCGTGCCGCCGAGCTCACCGGGCGCACCCCGCCCGCGGTGTCCCAGCAGCTCGCCCGGCTGGAGCGGGAAGCGGGCACCGCGCTCGTCGAACGCCTCCCGCACGGCGTCCGGCTCACCTCGCTCGGGGAGCAGCTCGCCGAACGCGCCGACCGGATCGCGCACGCCCTGCGCGGCGCCGAAGCGGACCGGGCGCGGCACCTGCGGCTGCACCGCACCAGGCTGCGGCTCGGAGCCTTCCCCACCGCGGGCGTGCGGCTGCTGCCCGAAGCCCTGGCCGCGCTGAACCGGCTGCACCCGGACAGCGAGCTGTCCGTCGTGGACCTCGGCCCCACCGAGGGCAACGCGCTCGTCGCCGAACGCGAACTGGACCTGGCGCTCGTCGCCTCCTACGGCGAACCGCTGCACCCGCCCGCCGGGGTGCGGCTGGTGCCGCTGCTCGACGACCCGGTGCTCGCCGTGCTGCCCGAACGCCACCCGGCCGCCACCGGTGGATCCCCGCTGGTGCTGCGGGACTTCGCCGCCGACGCGTGGGCGTGCGCGCCGCGGGAACTGCCGAACCGGCGCCAGCTCGACGACCTGGCCCGCACCGCCGGGTTCACCCCGCACGTCCCGTTCGAATCCGAGTCGTACGCCGTCGCGCAGGCCGTGGTGTCCGCCGGAGTCGCCGTCGCCTTCCTGCCGCGGCTCGCCATCGGCGACGTGCCGGGCACCGTCACCCGGGAACTCGACGAGTCCGCGCTGTTCCGGCGGGTGCACGCCGTGCTGCCCGCGCACTCCCCCACCGAGCTCGCCGAGGTGTTCCTCGGCCTGCTGCGCGACGTCTGCGCCGAACACGGCGGCACCGCGCACCCGGTGCGATGAAGGGAACCTTCCGGTCACCGGTGACAGGAAGGTTCCCTTCCTCCGGACCCGGCGCGCGAAAAAGCGCCCCCTCCGAAGAGGGGGCGCTGGACGCTGCGGGCTCAGGAAGCCCAGGGCACGGAACGCCCGGGCGGAGCGGACTCCAACCAGGACAGGAAGCCGGTGAGCGCATCCGCGCCCATCGCGACCTCGATCTCCTCGCCGCGACCGGTCAGGTGCAGCACGGTGGCCGCCTGCGGCAGCGCGTACACCTCGGACGCCGAGGGCTCGCGGCGGGTGGCGATCTCCACCTCCCGGCGGTTCACCACCCAGTTCGGGCCGGAACGCAGGCTCAGCACCCGGTACCAGGTGAACTCCTCACCGCGGTAGTGCGCGACGCCGAGGTGCCAGCCCCGCCCGCGGTCGTCGGTGCGCAGCCGCAGCGCCACGTCGATTCCGCCGGCGCGCAACTGCTGCAACCGCCGGCGCGCGGCCAGCACCACGCTCAGGGCCGCGGCCGCCAGGAGCAGCACCAGCCCGAAAACGATGATCGACCACACGCCCGCGGAGCCCATGTTCTGCGGCCCGTCAGACCGACTGCCCGGCCGCCCGAAGTCGACTCAGCGCTCTCGTGCGCGCTTCCTCGTCGTCGCTCTTGGCGTCGGCGCGGGCCTGCGCGACGTCGATCTCCTGGGCGAGTTCGGCCGACTCGGCGAGGACGCTGACGCCATCGGCGGTGACGGACAGGAATCCGCCCTGCACGGCGGCGGTGACGGTGTCGCCATCGGTCGTGGTGATCTTCACGACGCCACCCTCGACGAGCTGGCCGAGCAGCGGCTCGTGCCCCGGCAGGATGCCGATCTCGCCTTCGGTCGTCTGGGCCACGACGGTGGTCGCCTCACCGGACCACAGGCGGCGCTCGACAGCGACCAGCTGGACGGACATGTTGGCCACGCGCGTCTCCTTTGTCGGGTGTACAGCCCGCAGTCTAGCCAACGCCAGGCGGGCCCTGGTGACGGGCCGAGCAGGGCCGCGTCACATCCGGAGGGGTGCGAGCAGGGGAACCTTCCGATCACGGGTGACCGGAAGGTTCCCTTCCTCGGGGAAGGGCGAAAAAGAAGGCCGGGGCCCGTGACCGGACCCCGACCCGCTGCCGGTGGGTCTTCGCCGCGGTGGTGCACCGCGACGAAGACCGGGGCTCACTTCTCGGTGAGCTTCTTGTAGGCCTGCTCCAGGTCCTCCAGACCACCGATGGACAGGAAGGCCTGCTCCGGGTAGTGGTCGAAGTCGCCCTTGCAGAGCTTGTCGAACGCCTCGATGGTCTCCTTCACCGGCACGAAGGAGCCGTCCTGGCCGGTGAACTGCTTCGCCACGAAGAAGTTCTGGGACAGGTAGCGCTGGATGCGCCGCGCCCGCTGCACCGTCACCTTGTCCTCTTCGGACAGTTCGTCCATGCCGAGGATGGCGATGATGTCCTGCAGCTCCTTGTACTTCTGGAGGATCCGCTTGACCTCCTGGGCGACGCGGTAGTGCTCGTCGCCCACGACGGCCGGGTCCAGAATGGTGGAGCTGGAGGTCAGCGGGTCGACCGCCGGGTAGATGCCCATCTGCGAGATCGGCCGGGAAAGCTCCGTCGTCGCGTCCAGGTGGGCGAAGGTGGTCGCCGGCGCCGGGTCGGTGTAGTCGTCCGCGGGCACGTAGATCGCCTGCATCGAGGTGATCGAGTTGCCGCGGGTCGAGGTGATCCGCTCCTGCAGCTCACCCATCTCGTCGGCCAGCGTCGGCTGGTAACCCACCGCGGAAGGCATCCGGCCCAGCAGGGTGGACACCTCCTGACCCGCCTGGGTGAACCGGAAGATGTTGTCGATGAACAGCAGCACGTCCTGGTTCTGGACGTCGCGGAAGTACTCCGCCATGGTCAGCGCCGACAGGGCGACCCGCATGCGGGTGCCCGGCGGCTCGTCCATCTGCCCGAAGACGAGGGCGGTGTCGGCGAGCACGCCGGACTCCGCCATCTCGACCCAGAGGTCGTTGCCCTCACGGGTGCGCTCGCCGACGCCGGCGAACACCGAGGTGCCACCGAAGTTCTTGGCGACGCGGCGGATCATCTCCTGGATGAGCACCGTCTTGCCGACACCCGCACCGCCGAACAGGCCGATCTTGCCACCCTGCACGTACGGGGTGAGCAGGTCGATCACCTTGATACCGGTCTCCAGCACCTCGGTGCGGCCTTCGAGCTGGTCGAACGCCGGAGCCTTGCGGTGGATGGACCAGCGCTCGGCGTCCGAGGCGTAGCCCGGCTCGTCGAGGCAGTGCCCGAGGGCGTTGAACACGTGGCCCTTGACCACGTCGCCCACCGGCACCGAGATGCCCTCGCCGGAGTCGCGCACCGCGACGCCCCGGACGAGGCCCTGGGTCGGCTGCATCGACACGCAGCGCACCACGCTGTCGCCGAGGTGCTGGGCGACCTCGAGCGTCAGCGTCTTCGCCATGGCCTCGGCCGTGATGTCCACGGTGAGGGAGTTGTTGAGGTCGGGCACCTGGTCGCGCGGGAACTCGACGTCCACGACCGGGCCGAGAACCCGGACGACGCGGCCGGTGCCAGTAGCCGTGCTAGTGGCAGTCGCAGTCATGTCACTCACTTCCTGCTGACGAGAGCGCCTCGACACCACCGACGATCTCGCTGATTTCCTGGGTGATCTGGGCCTGGCGGGCCTGGTTGGCCTCACGGCTGAGGTTGCGGATCAGTTCGTCCGCGTTGTCCGTGGCCGCCTTCATCGCGGTACGACGCGCCGCGAAGACGGACGCCGCCGAGTCCAGCAGCCCGGCGAAGATCCGGGTGTTGATGTACTTCGGCAGCAGGGCGCGGAACAACGTGTCCGCGTCCGGTTCGAAGTCGTACACCGACCGCGGCTTCTTCGGCTCGTCGGAGTACTCGACCTCCAGCGGGGCGATCCGCGTGACGGTCGGCCGCTGAGTCAGCATCGAGACGAACTCGGTGTGCACCACGTGCAGCTCGTCCACGCCCAGCGTACCGTCCGGCCCGCCGTCGTCGGGGTAGTCGTCGGCGCCCGCGAGGAACGCCTTGACCAGGGTCTCCCCCACTTCGGCGGCGTCCGAGTAGGCGGGCTTCTCGGCGAAGCCGGTCCAGCTGGCCGCGACCGGGCGCTGGCGGAACCGGTAGTACGCGTCGCCCTTGCGGCCGATCACGTACAGCACCGGGGTCTTGCCCTGCTCGCGCAGCAGGCTCTGCAGCTCCTCCGCCGCGCGCAGCACGTTGGAGTTGTAGCCGCCGCACTGGCCGCCGTCACTGGTCACCACGAGCACCGCGGCCCGCTTCGGGTTGTCCCGCTCCACCAGCAGCGGGTGGTCCAGCGAGCTCGCGCCTGCCAGCTCGGACAGGGACTTGGTGATCTCGGCCGCGTACGGCCGGGATGCCTCGACCCTGGTCCGGGCCCGCATGATGCGGGAGGTGGCGATCAGTTCCTGCGCCTTGGTGATCTTCCGGATCGACTTGACCGACCGGATGCGGTCTCGCAGTTCTCGAAGATTGGCCATGGCTACCCGGTCACTTCTTCGGGGCGGGCTTGTTGACCTGGACGGTTTCCTTGCCCACCGCGTTCGCGTCCATCGCCTCGGCGTCGGCCTCCTGCGTGAGCGAGGTGCCGTCGGAGGTCGTGAACTGCTTCTTGAACTCCTCCACCGAGTCCACGATCAGCTTCTGGCCGTCGTCGGAGAGCTTCTTGCTCTCGACGATGTCCTTGAGCAGCGACTCGTGGGTCCGGCGCAGGTAGGCGAGGAATTCCGACTCGAAGCGCCGCACGTCGTTCACCGGAACGGTGTCGACGTGGCCCTTCGTCCCCAGGAACAGGGACACGACCTCTTCCTCGACGGGCAGCGGGTCGCCTGCGCCCTGCTTGAGCAGCTCCATCAGGCGGGCACCGCGGTCCAGCTGCGCCTTCGACGCGGCGTCCAGGTCCGAGGCGAAGGCGGAGAACGCCTCCAGCTCGCGGAACTGCGCCAGGTCGATCTTCAGCGAGCCGGTGACCGACTTCATCGCCTTGATCTGCGCGGAACCACCGACGCGGGACACCGAGATGCCGACGTCGATCGCGGGGCGCTGACCGGAGTTGAACAGGTCCGACTGCAGGAAGCACTGGCCGTCGGTGATCGAGATGACGTTCGTCGGGATGTAGGCCGACACGTCGTTCGCCTTGGTCTCGATGATCGGCAGACCCGTCATCGAGCCGGCGCCCATCTCGTCCGACAGCTTCGCGCAACGCTCCAGCAGGCGGGAGTGCAGGTAGAAGACGTCACCGGGGTAGGCCTCGCGGCCCGGCGGGCGGCGCAGCAGCAGCGAGATCGCGCGGTACGCCTCGGCCTGCTTGGTGAGGTCGTCGAACACGATCAGGACGTGCTTGCCCTGGTACATCCAGTGCTGGCCCAGCGCGGAACCCGCGTACGGCGCCAGCCACTTCAGACCCGGCGAGTCCGAGGCGGGGGCGGCGACGATGGTGGTGTACTCCATCGCGCCCGCGTCCTCGAGGGACTTCTTCACGCCGGCGATCGTGGAGCCCTTCTGGCCGATCGCGACGTAGATGCAGTGCACCTGCTTGGCAGGGTCACCGCTGTCCCAGTTGCCCTTCTGGTTGATGATCGTGTCGACCGCGACCGTGGTCTTGCCGGTCTTGCGGTCGCCGATCAGCAGCTGGCGCTGGCCGCGGCCGATCGGGGTCATCGAGTCGATGGCCTTGATGCCGGTCTGCATCGGCTCGGCGACGCCCTGGCGCTGCACGACCGTGGCGGCCTGCAGTTCCAGCGCGCGCTGGCTCTCGGCCTTGATCTCGCCGAGGCCGTCGATGGCCTCGCCCAGCGGGTCCACCACGCGGCCGAGGAAGCCGTCGCCGACCGGCATGGACAGCACCTTGCCGGTCCGCTTGACCTCCTGGCCCTCTTCGATGCCCGCGGACTCGCCCAGGATGACCGCGCCGATCTCCTGAGCCTCCAGGTTCATCGCCACGCCGTAGACGCCACCGGGGAACTCCAGCAGCTCTTCGGTCATCACCGAAGGCAGGCCCTCGACATGGGCGATGCCGTCACCGGTATCGGTGACGACGCCGACCTCCTCGCGGCTGACCTCCGGGGAGTAGCTGGAGACGTACTTCTCGATCGCACTGCGGATCTCGTCCGACGAGATCGTCAGCTCCGCCATGTCTCGTTCCTGCTCTCGGTTCGTTCTGGAAGGAAGTTCGTGTCCGGGCCGCGGCCCCCGCCGTCAGTCGGCGAGGTCGCGCCGGAGGGACTGCAGGCGCCCCGTGGTCGTCCCGTCGATGACCTCGTCACCGACCTTGATCAGCAGGCCGCCGCCGACCGCAGGATCCACTTCCAGGTGGACCGCGATGGGCCGCGAGTAGATCCGCTGCAACGTGGCCGCGAGCCGCTGCTGCTGCTGCTCGGTCAGTTCGACGGCGGACCGCACGTGCGCCACCGAACGCTCCCGGCGCTTCGCCGAGAGCTCCGCGAGCTCCTCCAGGCCTTCGCTGACGTGTCCGCCGTGCGGGTGCGCCACCAGCTGGCGCACCAGGGCCTGGGTGACCGGTTCGACCTTGCCGCCGAGCAGCTGGTCGACCAGCGCGGTCTTGCCGTCGGGGGCAGCGGCCGGATCGGCCAGCAGCCGCTCCAGCTCCAGTTCGGCGCCGATGATGCGGCCGAGGCGGAACAGCTCGTCCTCGACCGCGTCCAGCCGGCCCGCCCGTTCCGCCTGCACCAGCAGGGCGACCCGGGCCAGCCGCTCCAGACCTCCGACCAGGTCCTTCGCGCTCGACCAGCGGGAGCGGACGGCTTCGACCACCACGGGCAGCGCCCGGGCGCCGAGCTTGCCGGCCAGCAGCTGCTTGGCCAGTTCCTCCCTCGAACGGGGTTCGGTGGAGGCGTCCGCCAGCGCCCGGCGCAGGGTCGACTCACGACCCAGCAGGGCGGCCACGCCGAACAGTTCGTCGGCGAGGCCGGTGATCTCCGCGGCCCCGGCCCCGTCGGTGGCCTGCAACAGCTGCAGCTCGGTGGCTGCCAGCGCATCGCGGCTCGCGGCGTTCACGAGGGTGCTCAACTCTCCAGGGCCTTTCGTTCTGGGGGAACCTTCGGGGACCACATCATGTGCGTGTCCATCGCACCGGCTCCGTCAGGACCTGCTGGACCCGGACGGTGCCGACGTGGATTCCAGTTCCTCCAGGAACCGGTCCACGGTGCCGCGACGACGGGTCTCGTCCTCGAGGGACTCACCGACGATGCGACCGGCCAGATCCACGGCCTGCCGGCCGAGGTCGCCGCGCAGCTCGGCGACGATCTGCGAGCGCTGCGCGGCCAGCTGGTTCTGGCCTTGCGTGACGATGCGCTCCGACTCGGACTGCGCCTGCGCGCGCATCTCCTCGACGATCTGCTGGCCCTCGGCCCGCGCGTCGTCCCGGATCCGCGCCGCTTCGGCACGTGCCTCGGCCAGCTGCGACTTGTACTGCTCCAGCGTCCGCTGCGCCTCGGCCTGGGCCTGCTCGGCGCGGGCGATGCCGCCTTCGATCCGCTCGCTGCGCTCCGCGTAGAGCTTCTCGAAGCGCGGCACCGCGTACTTCCACAGTACGAAGAGCAGGATCAGGAAGGCGATCAGGCCGACGACGATCTCGGACGGCTCGGGGATGACGGGACTGTGCCCGCCCTCGGCCGCCAACAGCATCTGTGTCTTCACCACGACGTCTCCCAACGCTTTCCAGCCGTGAACAAGATCAGGCGGCGGAGGCGATGAAGTACACGACCAGGCCGATCAGGGCGAGCACCTCGACCAGGACGAAGGAGATCCAGGCGATGCCCTGCAGCTGGCCCTGGGCCTCCGGCTGGCGGGCGGTGCCGTTGATGACCGCGGCCCAGATCAGGCCGACGCCCACGCCCGGGCCGATGGCGCCGAGCCCGTAACCGATCGCGGCCAGACCGGGGTTGATGTTCCCAGCGGTTTCAGCGGCCTGCGCAAGAACGATGTTGCTCACTTTCACTACCTTTCAACTCGGTCCGCGCGAGTCGGCGCGGATCGGAGGTCTTGGTCTTGCTCTCAGTGCTCCTGGGCCAGCGCACTGCCGATGAAGTTCGCGGTCAGCAGCGCGAAGATGTACGCCTGGAGCACCTGGATCAGGGCTTCGACGAACGTCAAGGCAATGGAGAAGGCGAAAGCGACGATGGAGACCGGCTTCAACCCCGCACTCGCCTCCATGAGCAGGTACTCCCCGCCCAGGGTGAACACCAGCAGGATGAGGTGACCGGCGAACATCGCGGCGAACACCCGGATCGCCAGCGCGACCGGCTGAGCGATGAACTTCTGGAAGAACTCGATCGGCGACAGCAGCAGGTAGATCGGCTTCGGCACGCCCGGGGGGAACATGACGTGCTTGAAGTAGCCGAGGAATCCGTGCCTGGCGAAACCGACCGTGTGCATCACCACGTACGCGACGATGAACAGCGCGATCGGGAACCCGATGCGCGACATCGTGGGGAACTGGATCAGCGGGATGATCCCGAAGATGTTGTTCACCAGGACGAACGTGAACATCGCGAAGATCAGCGGGACGAACTTGCGGAAGTCCTTCGCCCCGATCTGCTCCCGCGCGATGTTGTTGCGGCTGAACTCGTAGAGGAACTCCGCGACGAACTGGGACTTGCCCGGTACCAGCTTCAGGTTGCGGGTCGCCATCACGAAGTACGCGCCGACGATCACCACCGACAGTGCGATCAGCACCATCGGTTTGGTTACGCCGCCGAAGATCGGCGGGAGGTCAAAAGCATCGGCACCCGGCGGTACGAACTGTCCGCCTTGGGCCAGCACCAGCGCGCCCAACTGGGCTCCTTCCGGTTCTCCCGAGGTTCACACCACCGGGGGAATCGTCATGATTTGCACGTAACGTACCCGATACGCGATCTGGCACGTTCGCCGACCCCACCCTAGTGAGCGCGAATACGTTCAGTAAGAGGTGGACGGTCGCCACACTGATGGGCGACCTGGCCGAAGCGGACAATACCAGCGGGTAACAAGTTTCGGGAAGCTACCCGCTGCAGATCAGCGACACCGTCACTGACCAGGAACGATGGTCGGAATCTTGGTCTTGCGGAAGGCAACGACCTCGGCTCCGGCCCACACCATGATGGTGGCCAGCATGGTGAGCGCCAGCGATGTCGGATGCAGCGCGTCGACCCCGCCCAGCAAGGTCATCACGATGAGTAACACCAGCATCTTGCCGACGTACCCGCCGAGCGCCACCGCCATCACGAACATCGGGTGCAACCCACCCGTCCAGCGCATCAGGAAGATCGTCAGCAGCGACGACCCGAACGCCACCGCTCCGCCCACCACCGCGCCGAACGCACCGGTCGCACCGACCAGCACCGCGGACACCACGACTCCGAGCAGCACCGTCACGGCGCCCGGCACCAGCGCGGTGCGCAGCATGGCGTCGGCCAGCTTGCGCACCGTCGCAGCGTGCGGGTTCTCCGCGGACTGCTCGGTGGACTGCTCGGTCTCGCTCATTCAGGCCCCTCGATCGGATCGCCATCGTCCGGCCATTCTCGGAATCAGCGAAATGATAGCTGCCGCCACCACGCCCAATCCGGCGACCCAGCCGACGACGGCCGCGCTGAACAGCGTCAACGACACCGCACCGAACGCGAGCACGCCCGCCCACAGGTAGATGAGCAGCACCGCGCGGCGCTGCGAGTGCCCGATCTCCAGCAATCGGTGGTGCAGGTGCATCTTGTCCGCGTGGAACGGGCTCTTGCCCGCCGCGGTCCGCCGCACCACCGCCATGATCAGGTCGAGCAGCGGGACGAACAGCACCGCGGCCAGCACCAGCAGCGGCGACAGCAGCGCCAGCAGGTCCTTGCCGCCGAAGCCCGCGTAGTCCGCCTTGCCCGACGCCGAGGTGCTCGCCGTCGCCAGCATCAAGCCGATCAGCATCGACCCCGAATCACCCATGAAGATCCGCGCCGGCTGGAAGTTGTACGGCAGGAAACCCATGCAGGCGCCGGCGATCGACGCCGCGATCAGCGCCGGCGGGTAGGCGGTCACGTCGCCGCCGTGCTGCTGGAGCAGGCTCAAGCAGAACGCGCAGGTCGCGCTGGCCGCGATCAGGCCGATGCCGGAGGCCAGCCCGTCCAGGCCGTCCACGAAGTTCATCGCGTTGATCATCGTGACGACCAGCAGCACCGTCAGCAGCTGGCCCTGGTTGCTGTTGAGCACCATCAGCTGGCCGATGTGCCCCTCGTCGCCGCCCCACGGCACCCAGAAGCCGAACCACTGCACGCCGAACAGGACCAGGATCCCCGCCGCGGTCACCTGCCCCGCGAGCTTGGTCAGCGAATCGAGTTCGAAGCGGTCGTCCAACGCGCCGACCAGCACGATCAGCCCACCGGCCACGATCGCGGCGGCGGCATCGTTGGAGAAGTCGAAACCCCGCGACAGCGCGGGCAGGTTGCTCGCCAGGAACATCGCCGCGAGCACCCCGCCGAACATCGCCACCCCGCCCATCCGCGGGATCGGCGTCAGGTGCACGTCGCGCTTGCGCGGGTAGGCGACCGCGCCCACCCGGATCGCCAGCAGCCGGACCAGACCGGTCAGCAGGAACGTCACCGCCGCCGCGGTGAGCAGAACGAGCAGGTATTCGCGGACGGGCAATCCCGCCGGCGCCCACAGAGGTGCGTTGTCCATGGCGGCTCTACCCTCGCGGGGCGCCGGCCCGCGGAAGGTCGATGTCCGGCCACCGGAACGGCGTCTTCAAGCTCGGCGCTCCTCATCGCTGTCCACGTTGCGCATCCGGGTGCTAACGCTATCGGCAAACAGCCGCGCCACGACCACCGGTCCGGATCAGCGAAGATCGTCCGTCCTGTCCGCCTCCTCCCGCTCCCGGCGAACTCCTCACCGCGGGAGCGGGACGGGCGGACAGCGGTCAGGCGAGCGGTTCGACCTCGACGCCCAGGACCTCGGTGAGCTGCTCCAGGGTGATCTCGCCCTGGCGCAGCACGCGCGGCGTCGCCTGGGTCAGGTCCACGATCGTCGAGGCGACCGGCTCCCCGGTCGGGCCGCCGTCCAGGTACACCTGCACCGAGTCACCGAGCTGGTCCTGCGCCTGCTGCGCCGTCGCGGGCGGCGGGTTGCCGGTGCGGTTCGCGCTCGACACCGCCATCGGGCCGACCTCGCGGAGCAGGTCCAGCGCCACCGGGTGCAGCGGCATCCGCAGGTTCACCGTGCCGCGGGTGTCGCCCAGGTCCCAGGCCAGTGACGGCGCCTGCGGCAGGATCAGCGACAGGCCACCCGGCCAGAACGCCTCCACCAGCGCGCGGGCCTGCTTCGACACGGACTGGACCAGGCCGTCGATCGTCGACCACGAGCCGACCAGCACCGGGACCGGCATGTCGCGGCCGCGGCCCTTCGCCGCCAGCAGCGCACCCACCGCCTCCGCATCGAAGGCGTTCGCGCCGATCCCGTACACGGTGTCGGTGGGCAGGACCACCAGGCCACCTGCTCGGACGGTGTTGGCGGCGGCGGCGAGACCGGATTCCCGGCCGTCCGGACGGTTGCAGTCATACGCGGTGCTCACGCTCCGAATCCTGGCACGCCCCGCGCGCAGCACGGCGGGTGGTGCCCGTCCGCACCGGCGCGGGCCTATCCTGCCGAGTAACACCGGCGCCCCCGCACGAGATCTGAAGGGGTGCGCCCGTCCCCGGCGGAGTCGTCGCCCCCAGCACGCTCGAACGCGGCCACGCGACGGACCCGCCCACGTCTGCTCGAACGATCGGCAGGTCCGCGTCGCCGCACCGGACTGCCGCACGCCGGTCCCGAACAAGGAGTACAGATGACCGCCCCGCCCCAGGGTGTCGAGGTCGACCACGTCGAGTTCCCTGCCGGCAAGATCCGCTACTACCGCGCGGGAGCCTCGGGGCCCGCGATCGTGCTGCTGCACGGCGGCGGTCTGGACAACGCGATGCTGAGCTGGCGGCACGCCATCCCGGTGCTCGCCGCCGACCACCGGGTCTACGTCCCCGACCTGCCCGGCCAGGGCGGCAGCCTCCCGTGGCACGGCCGCGCCAACCAGCGCACCTGCGAGGAGGTGCTGCGCTGGCTGCTCGACGCGTGGGGAGTGCGGAACACCATGATCGTCGGATTGTCGCTGGGCGGCAGCATCGCCACCGGCTTCACGCTGCGGCACCCGCGGCGGGTGCGCGGCCTCGTCCTCGTCGGCTCCGGCGGGCTCGTGGCCCGGCTCGACCGGCACCTGCTCAGCTACCTCGCCACCCGCGTCGACCTCATCGGCACCACCGGCGCGAAGCTGCTGGCGCGGCACCGCGGACTGGCCCGCCGGATGCTGGCGAAGCGGCTGTTCACCGGCGACCGTCCGGTGCCCGACCTGGAGAGCATCGTCGACGAGGTCGCCGCCGAAGCCGCGCAGCGCGACTCGGTGTTCGCCGACTGGCAGCGGGACTCGCTGGGGCGGCGCGCCATGCGCGTCAACCACGGGCCGCACCTCGACCAGCTCCGCTGCCCCGTGATGTTCATCCACGGCGAGCAGGACTCGGTGGTGCCCGTCTCCTCGTCGCGGCAGGCCGCCACCGCCATCTCCGGCGCGCAGCTGCACGTGATCCCCGGCGCCGGGCACTGGCCGAACCGGGAGAAGCCGAACGAGTTCAACGCGCTGCTGCGCGAGTTCGTGAACGCGCGGGCGTGAGGGGGAAGGGAACCTTCCGGTCATCGGTGACCGGAAGGTTCCCTTCATCGCACCCCCTCGTCAGCAGGTGGCGCGGTAGAAGTGCTGCGTCTGCTGCTCCATCGAATCCCGGGTGAGCGCGATCATGTCGGTCTTCGTCTCCCGCTCCACCGGCTCGCCCTTGATGGCGGCGATCGCCCGGTTCACGCCCTCCCGGCCGATCTCGGCGGGGTTCTGCGCGATGAGCGCCTGCACCCGCCCGCTGCGCAGGTCGTCGACCTGCTTGGGGCTGGCGTCGAAGCCGACGAGCTGCACCTGACCGGACCGCCCGGCGTTGGCGAGCGCGGTGCCCGCCCCCTCACCGGTGTTGAGATTGGTGCCGAACACGCCCACCAGGTCCGGGTTGGCGGCCAGCGTCGCGGACACGATCTGCGCGGCGGTGGCCGGTTCGTTCTCGGTGTACTGCGTGGGCAGCAGCTTCAGGTTCGGGTGCTTCGCGATCTCCTCCTCGAAGCCGCGGGCCCGCTCGTCGGTGGTGGAGGTGCCCGCCTTGGTGTTCAGCGCCAGCACCGAACCGGGCCGGTCCCCGACGAGCTCGGCGAGGGTCTGCGCGGCCAGCACGCCGCCCGCGTGGTTGTCCGAGGACAGCGAGCTCACCGCGATCGACCGGTCCTCCAGCGCGGTGTCGACCTCCACGACCTGCACGCCGTTGTCCTTCGCCTGCTGCAGCGGGGTGGCGAGCGCCTTGTCGTCGGTCGGCGCGATGATCACCGCACCGGGCCGGGAGCTGACGACGCCGTTGAGCAGCTGCGCCTGCTCGGCCTGCTCGAACTTCTCCGGGGCTTGCGCGTTGAGCTCGTACCCGGCGGCCGCGGCCGCCTCCTTCGCCGCGCACTCGATGGAGACGTAGAACGGTTCCCCGCGCATGCCGGTCAGCAGCGCCAAGTTCTTGTTGCCCGGGTCGGTGGCCGCTCCCCCGCCGTCCCCGATCTGCCCGGATCCGCAGCCCGCGAGCAGAGCGCCCGCCGCCAGCACGACCATCACCTTCGACTTGATCTTCACTTGTTCCTCCACACACCGTTGTGCTGCAAAGCGGGTCAGCGGCTGCTGCGCGCCCGGCGGCGCCGCTGGTCGAGCCAGACGGCGGCGACGAGCACGGCACCGACCGCGATCGGTTGCCAGAACGGCCGGACCCCGGCCATGACGAACCCGGCGTCGAGCACGGCGGGGATGAACACGCCGATCACGCTGCCGAGGATGGTGCCCACGCCGCCGAACAGGCTGGTCCCGCCGAGGACCACCGCGGCGATGGCGTTGAGGTTGTCGTTGCTGTGACCGCTGATCGTCGTGGTGCCGAAGTAGGCCAGCGACATGAACCCGGCGAGCCCCGCCAGCACCCCGGTCAGCGCGTACACCGCGACCAGGTGCCTGCTGACGTCGATGCCCGCGCGCCGCGCCGCCTCCGCGTTGGAACCGATCGCGTAGGTGTGCCTGCCGAACCGGGTGGTGTGCAGCGCCCAGCCGGCCAGCAGGGTGACCGCCGCGGCCAGCAGCACCAGGTTCGGCACCACCCCGAACGAGGTGCCGGTGCCGAAGGTCTCGCGCAGCGCCGCGGGCACGGTCCGCACGTCGATGCCGTTCGTGAGCAGCTGCGCGGCGCCGAGAGCCGCGCCGAACGAGCCGAGCGTGACGATCAGCGCCGGTACCTTCGCCACCGCCACCAGCAGCCCGTTGAGCACGCCCCACGCGGCACCGCCGAGCAGCGCCACCACCAGCCCGACCGCGATCACACCCCACCCGGCACCGGTGGCGTCGCCGCCGCTGACCGCCTCCATCGTCTGCGCGGACACCACCCCGGCGAACACCAGCACCGAACCGACGGACAGGTCGATGCCGGAAGTGATGATCACGAAGGTCATGCCGACGGCCAGCATCAGCAGCGGCGCCGCCTGCACCAGCAGCGTCTGCAGGTTGAACAGGGTCGGGAAGGCGTCCGGGCGCACCGCGCTGAACAGCACGCACAGCGCCACCAGCACCAGCCCGGTCCACAGCGTCGGCGAGGCGGCCAGCCGGGCGCGGAAGCCCTTCGGGGTCTCGGCGAGCTCTCCGGTGACCTCGGAGTTCGGTGTCGTCGCGGGCATCAGCTCTCGTCCTCCTGGGTCAACGCCCCGGTCATGGCGCCCACGAGCTCTTCCAAGCTCACGTCGGCGGCGCGGAAGCGGGCGACGCGGCGGCCCAGCCGCAGCACCTCCACGCGGTCGGCGACCGACCGCACCTCCGGCATGTTGTGGCTGATCAGCACCACTGAGATCCCGGTGTCGCGGACGCGGCGCACCACGTCGAGGACCCGCTCCCGCTGCACCACGCCGAGCGCGGCGGTCGGTTCGTCGAGGAACACCAGCTTGTCCGCCCAGGCCACCGAGCGGGCCACCGCGACGCTCTGCCGCTGGCCGCCGGAGAGCGCGCCGATCGGCACGTCCAGGTCCGGCAGCGAGACGCCGAACGTGGCGAACTGCTCGGCGGCGCGGCTGCGCATGGCCTTCTTGTCCAGCATCCCGAGCTTGCCGAGCAGGCCGGGGCGGCGGATCTCCCGCCCCAGGTACAGGTTCGCCGCCGGATCGAGGTCGGGAGCCACCGCCAGGTCCTGGTAGGCCGTCTCCACCCCGTGCGCGCGGGCGGCGACCGGCGAGTCCAGCTCCACCGGTTCGCCGGAGATCAGGACCTGCCCGGACTCCGGGCGCTCCACACCGGACAGGCACTTGACCAAGGTGGACTTCCCGGCGCCGTTGTCGCCGATGAGCGCGACCACCTCGCCGGGGTGGACGGTGAACGAGGCGCCGCGCAGCGCTTCCACGCCGCCGTACCTCTTGGTGAGTTCGCGTGCTTCCAGCAGCGGTTCGGACATCAGACCTTCCCGGGTTCGAGGGGGTGGTTCCGGTTCACGCCGACACCTCGCCGGATCCGCGCGCCAGCAGCCGCGTCGGCAGCACCAGCCGCCGCGGCGGGGCGGTGTCGCCGCCGAGCCGCGCGTACACCGCCCGCGCCGCCGAAGCGCCCAGCTCCCGCACGTCGTAGGTGATCACCGTGATCGGCGGGTCCAGCAGATCCGCCAGTTCGAAGTCGTCGAAGCCGACCAGCGCCGGGCGCGCCACCCGGCCCGCCAGCGCCCGCAGCGCGTGCACCGTGATCCGGTTGTTCCCCGTGACCAGCGCGGTGGCCGCGCGCAGCGGCCCGGCCAGCGCGTCCGCCACCGACTCCGCGGTGTGCGGCCCCATCCGCACCAGCTCGGCGTCGAACGGGACACCGGCCTGCGCGCAGCCCTCGCGGAACCCGCGGAGCCGCTCCGCCGCGGTGCTGATGCCCGGCGCGTCCCCGAGGAACGCGATGCGCCGGTGCCCGTGCTCGGCGAGGTGCCGTGCGGCCAGCGCGGTGCCGCCCACGTTGTCGACCAGCACCGTGTCCGCTTCCACCCCGCCCGCCGGCCGGTCCACGAACACCACCGGGGTGCCGGTGCCGACCTCCCGCGCCAGGTAGCCGTGCCGGTCCCCCGCGGGCACCACCAGCAGGCCGTCGACCCGGCGGGACAGGAATTCCAGCACCAATTCCCGCTCCCGCGCCGGATCCTCGCCGGAAGAACCGGTCAGCACCTGGGCGCCCTGCGCGCTCACGACCTCTTCCACGGCGCGCGTCAACATCGAGTAGAACGGATTCGCCACGTCCTCCAGGACGAGGCCCACGATTCCGGTCTCGGCACCACGCCGCAGATTTCGCGCCCCCAGGTTGCGGCGGAAACCGAGCTGGTCGATCGCGACGAGAACGCGGGACGCCGTGCCCGGATGCACCCCGCGCTCCCCGTTGACCACCCGAGACACCGTTTTGATGCTCACCCCGGCGAGGCGCGCCACATCGTTCATCGTGGCGCGCCGAACATTCCCGGAATCAGACAACGTTGTCATGATCTGGCGGATTCCACCGGGCCGGGCCAGCGGTGTCAATGCTCGACCGCACCGCTGCATACCGACGGGCGCAGAAATGCGGCCGAACGGCGCAGCGGAACCGCGGAAATCATTCGTCCGCGATCGGCCCCGCACTTTTCCGAATCAAGATCGAAACCAGCGGAATCCACCGGGAGGACAAGGTTGTCACAATTCCGTTTCGGGATCGATCACGACGCGACGCCCGTCACCGGTGGCCGTGTGACCGCGCGCACCCGGCACACTCGAAGACGTCGAGCGCCGACCGGCGGCGCCGCGCGGAAAGGCTGGTTCACGGTGTTGCGCACCTACGCGGGGTGGTTCCGCCTCGTCGCGATCGCCGAAGCGTGCTCGTGGGCGGGGCTGCTGATCGCGATGGCGTTCAAGTACGGCCTCGGCATGCCGACGGGCGTCACCGTCCTCGGCTGGGTCCACGGGCTCGTGTTCACCGGCTACGTCGTGACCTGCCTCGTGGTGTTCAGCCCGCTGCGCTGGTCGTTCCCCGTCCTGGTTGCCTCGCTGGTGTCGTCCATCCCGCCGCTGGCCTCCGTCGCCTTCGAACGCTGGGCGAACCGGCGCGGACTGCTGACGTGGCGCGACTCGGCGGAACCGACGTTCTGGGGGCGGGTCGCCCACGTCCTGCGCACCCTCAACTGATCATGCGATGAAGGGAACCTTCCGGTCACCGGTGGCAGGAAGGTTCCCTTCATCGCACCGGGACGCGCGGGGCCGCCGCGATGATCGAGAGGTACCGGCGGGTGCGCCTCAGAAGTCCCCGGCCGCGTGGCGGACCCTGCCGAGCAGTTCGGTGAGCTGCTGGGTCTGCCGCTCGGTCACCCCACCCAGGCCGAACTCGATCTCGGTGACCGATTCGGTGGCGCGCTTCATCAGGTCCCGCCCGCCGTCGGTGATCTCCACCAGGGTGGTGCGCCGGTCCGTGGGGTGCGGCACCCGGCGCACCAGCTCGTCGTGCTCCAACCGGTCCACGATGTTGGTGACGCTGGTCGGGTGCAGCTGGAGGCGGTCGCCCATCACGCGCATCGGCAGGCTGCCGCGCCGGGAGAAGGTGAGCAGCACGAGCGCCTCGTAGCGGGCGAACGTCAGGTTGTGCGGCCGCAGCGCGGTGTCCACTGCGGACTGGAGGATCTGCTGGACCCGCATCACGCTGGTGACCGCGGCCATCGTCGTCGACGGTCCGATCCGCTCCGACCACAGCTCGGCCGCTCGTGCGATGGGATCGAAGGGCAGCGGACTACGAGCGCTCATGCCCCGACGCTAGCAGCGGGCGTCGCGGAGACGAATGACCATTCGCCCGCCGATGCGCGAGGTCCCGGCCGGATCGCGCATGATCGTGCTGAATCTGCCCGAACAGCGCAGGAGGAAGAGCGAATGCTGGTGGCGTTCAGCGTGGCCCCGTCCGGTTCCGGCGAGGACGGCGGCGTGAGCGAGGCGGTCGCGGCGGCGGTGCGGGTGGTGCGCGAATCGGGCCTGCCGCACGAGACGACCTCGATGTTCACCACGATCGAAGGTGACTGGGACGAGGTGATGGACGTGGTGAAGCGGGCGACCGAAGCGGTGTCGTCGCGCTCGCCGCGCACCAGCCTGGTGCTCAAGGCCGACATCCGGCCCGGGCACACCGGGCAGCTGCAGGAGAAGGTGCGCCGCGTCGAAGAGCACCTGTCGGCCGGGGAATGAACGAACCGGCCGGGGAGTCCTCGCGGACTCCCCGGCCGGTCGTGTTCGCACTGGGTCGATCAGCCCTTGATGGAGGGGTGGTCGACGACCGGCGCGTTGGTGCAGTCGCTGGTCTGCGGCGACAGGACCGGCACCACGACGCCGATGGCGGCACCGACGTTGTTGCCGCAGGCCTGCACCGGCACCGCGCTGATGTTGTTGTCGTCGACCAGGTTCACACCTTCGTTGCCGGCGGTGTCGGCGAAGGCGGTCGAGCCGAGGGACACCATGCCGAGGGCTGCGATGCCGGCAGCGCCGGCGACGCGGGTTGCAATACGCACGTTCTGAAACCTCTCCTAGAACTTCGGGCAGGGAGCTCGGTCCCGGCTCTTTCCCGGGGCTCCCCTCGCACCGATCGAGACAAGATCCCGACCAGGCACAGTGGCTCCTTCGGCGACCACCCCGGGAAAACCTGAGGGGAATCCACGTAACCTCAGCCTTTCGAGTGGTCATCAACACTCGTTCAGGTTGATCTCTCAGGTAGAGCTAGCGGACCGTCACCGGCCGTGCGGCGCAGCTCCCGGCCCCGCCGGACAACCCTTGCCCACGCACCGCGCGCGAGGCGCCGCGTGTCAGGATGGAGAGGTGACGAGGCCCGATCCACGCCAGAACGCAGCCATGCCCGCCGCGATGGCGGGCGCAGTCGACCTGTCCGCGCTGAAGACCAAAGCGGACAACGCCTCCCGGCAGCCCGCCGCGGGCGGCCCCGCCGAGCACACCTCGGCCCCCGGGACCCCGACGGTCATCGACGTCACCGAATCGACCTTCCAGGCCGAAGTCGTGGACCGCTCCATGCAGGTCCCCGTCG
The DNA here is from genome assembly GCF_020176775.1 of Saccharopolyspora sp. 6M. Classification (NCBI taxonomy): domain Bacteria; kingdom Bacillati; phylum Actinomycetota; class Actinomycetes; order Pseudonocardiales; family Pseudonocardiaceae; genus Saccharopolyspora; species Saccharopolyspora sp. 6M. Next base: position 463 of record NZ_JAIUJZ010000030.1, on the reverse strand, counting down.
TCGTCGACCTGTGGGCCGAGTGGTGCGGCCCCTGCAAGCAGCTCTCCCCCGTGCTCGAACGCCTCGCGGCCGAAGGCGGCGGCAGCTGGGTGCTGGCGAAGGTCGACGTGGACGCCGACCCGCGGATCGCGCAGCTGTTCCAGGTCCAGTCCATCCCCACCGTGATCGCGATCGCGGGCGGCCAGCCCGTCGAAGCCTTCGCCGGCGCGCAGCCCGAACCGCAGATCCGGCAGTGGATCACCCAGCTGCTCGACGCGCTGCGCGAACAGCTCCCCGGCATCAGCGCCGCCGAGCAGGGCGCAGCCGATCCCGGTGAGCAGGAAGAACCGGAAGACCCCCGGTTCACCGCCGCCGAAGACGCGCTGGAGAACGGTGACTTCGCCGCCGCCGAAGCGGCCTACCAGCGGATCCTCGACGCCGAACCCGCCAACGAGCAGGCCAAGGCCGCGCTCGCCCAGGTCCG